>JAQWCA010000092.1 GCA_028706065.1 Tepidanaerobacteraceae bacterium | reverse complement strand
ACTTCAAGCCCAATCCCATGACCGCAATGATGCCGCTCATAATGGGATATGCCGACCTTTCGGGTTACATCCACTGCAATATCAAAAATATCTTCGGATATAACTCCAGGCTTAATTTGAGCAATAGCTTCCTCTTCTCCTTTTAGGATTGCACTGTAATATTCCTCAAGTTTTGAGGAGCTCTTTCCTACAACAGCCGTCCTGGCTAAGTCAGAGCGATATCCTTGATATATGCAGCCAAAGTCTACACGTATTATTGATCCATCCAAAACCTTTTTATCGGTATTTATTGTGTCAGATAAGGGAGTCCTTTCGTCAACAGTGACAACGTTAAAAAATGGATCTGCATTACGCTTTGTAACTTCGGTGATGTACTGTCTACCGATTTCATATTCACTCATACCAACTTTTAAGTTTAAAAGTGCTTTTATCATGGATTCTTCAGCAATTTCCGCTGATTTTTCCAGCAGTTCAATTTCACATTGATGTTTTATCATGCGGATTTTACTGAAAATGCCCATTGCAGGTATAAACTCTATTTCGGGAAATTCTGTTTCAAGTTGTTTCCAAAGTTGTATTGATATGCGGCTTTCATCTACACCTACTCGGCTTTTGGATATTTGAGATGCTTTTAATGCCTGGACTAAACCTTGCCATACACTGGCTTCAGATTTTTCTGTGATGGACTTAATCCTATCAAGCCCAGGCACTCCCGGTGTATACGCATAGAAAAAGGTCCCATAAGGTGTCATATTAAGATCAGGAAAGCGCTCTATGGCTGTAGGAATTTCCGCTCTGGGAATTACAAGGGAAATGGAATCAGCTTTCAGGTTGTAGAGGGCAAATATTTGGGTGCTGTGTAATATCTTATGTCCGATACTCTCGTATCCCGTCATATAGTATATATTTTCAGGTAATGTAGCTATTAAAGCATCTACATTATTTTCCGCCATTAACATTTGAATCCGCTGCTTTTTAAAATCTGTTAAGCTTAGCATCTTAACACTCCCTTCCTTATAATTTGCTTATTACTTCCTCAGAAAAGAACTGCATTGACTCTATCATTTCATCTACGGTATTTGTTGCAAATAACAAGGCAGAAAACGTTGTTACCCCTGCCTCTGCATATTCTTTAATGCGCTCACCTATTTCATCAGGAGTGCCAATTAGATTGCGCTCACCATATTCACCGGTATCTTGATCTTTCAGTGTTGATTGTTTTAATGATTCAAGATGTTTATACACCTGTGATACCTTGAATTTAGCTTCTGCTTCTTCATGGGTTTTCCCAATGGAAATAGATAGTTGCGGGGCGATATCTATATCGGCAACGTTACGGCCTATCTCTTCACAGTATTTTTGGATATTCGACACCCCTGTCTTAACCTCATCAGGAGTAAGCACTGCAGGAAGCCAACCGGTTCCAAATTTGGCTACTCTCTTATGACCTTTAGGGGAATTACCACCAATATAGAAAGGAAAGGGTTTTTGCAAAGGCTTTGGATATGACTCAAGGGATTTTACATCAAAGTAATTACCTTTGTAAGTTACTTTATCTTCTTCAAAGATTTTCTTAACAATGGTCAGACTTTCATCTAACAACTCGCCACGTTT
This sequence comes from Tepidanaerobacteraceae bacterium, assembly GCA_028706065.1. GTDB lineage: Bacteria > Bacillota > Thermosediminibacteria > Thermosediminibacterales > Tepidanaerobacteraceae > JAQWCA01. Next base: position 5,712 of record JAQWCA010000092.1, on the reverse strand, counting down.
TATGCTTCTGGCTTTTTCACCCATCATGCATTCAAATTCTTCTCTGTAAGCACCGATGCCTACCCCTACCATTAATCGACCATTAGAAATGTGGTCAAGGGTAGCCAGTTCTTTGGCAATATTAACAGGATGACGAAAGGGAACCACTAATAGGGCTGTAGCTAATTTTAAATTTGTAGTATTTTCGGCTATGGCGGTCAAAACCAGTAAAGGTGCATAATAATTTGGGGAGCTTCCAAATTCTTCACGAACATAATGCTGTGTAGCCACATGGTCATTTCCCCAAACTGAATCAAAACCAAGTTTTTCTGCAGCTTTTGCCATGCGTATATTATCTCTTACTTTAGCAAAGGGTATCGGATACATTAACCCTTCTGTACCAGTAGGTATACCAATTCCAAACTTTGGCTTTTTCATATAAATCATCCTTTCTTTTTTTAATGAGAGTGATGAATTTTTTACATCACTCTCAGTTGTTACTCTCAAGCTTTGTTTAATTTACGCAACATTCTTTACCTTGGAATCCATAAGTTTTACAAGAATAGGATATATGATTATCACAGAAATAAGCCCAACAATAGCCGGAGTAGTAAAAGTTTGATACTTCGCAATTATCGCCGATGCAAACCAAGCAATGAAAGCTGATGGCCGCCATGTTTCCGTGACATCATAATTTTCTTTCCCGGCATTTACAATCCAGAAATGTGCAATTATGATTCCAGCAAAGGGAGGAGTTAAAGTGCCTATAAGATTTAACCACACACTGAACTTAGTGGCTAAACCCATCAGTGATGTCACTAGTGCAATAGAAACAGCAATAATTGTCCATACAGGTTTACTGAGGTTAATATTTAAGATATCTCCCGCATTAGTAAAAGCAAGGGCAGTAGAATAAACATTATTGTCCGTCGTGGTCCAAAGAGCAAGAGCTAATAATAATATACCCGGAATTAATAAACCCAGAGTTGCCATCATTTCAACCATATTGGGGTTGCCTACACCTATAGTAGTCAGCACTGAAGCCCCCTCGAAAACAGCTGCACCACCTATATAACCGATAATGGAACCAATAATTACATCAGACTCTTTTCGTGCATATCTAGTAATATCACACACCAAAGCTGCACCGGTTATCCAAGTAGCAATAGCAGAACCTACGGCGGTAGAAAAAGGAATTGACCCCTTGGGCGATATCTCAAATAAATTACTAAAACCACCTATATTATTAACAGTAATAATAAGACCTACGCCTAAAAAAATCCACATGGACGGTGCTGCTATGGAGCTTAATACTTGCAAACCTTTAAAGCCGTGAATAGCCGAGATCGTGATACAGACAGTAAAACCTAAAATAGCTGCCCATACCGGAATAGAAGGAACTAACGAATGAAGTGCAAGGCCGAAAGAATTTAGTAGAACACCAATAAAACCCATCGCTAAAATTCCTAATAATAATGATGTAACGACTGAACCTTTCTTTCCGAAAACAATTCTGGCCACATTATAAGTTGTAAGACCTGTGCGATATCCGATGATACCAACAAGGCAAGCGATTATCACTAGGAAGAGATTGCCAAATAGCACTGCCAATAATCCTTCTTTGGCATTTAAACCTCCACCGATTACACCACCTGTCATAAATGCACTGATGCTAACCACCCAACCTACCCATACAGCTGCAAGACTGACTAATGATTTTCGTTGTTCATCTGGAACTCTGCTTAATGAATAATCGTGTTCAAAAGATTGTCTTTTGTCATTCATTTTTTCTTTTTCTCCTTTTCATATATTATTGCATACACCAACAAACAATATGATTTACTTACTTCCCTCCTTTCCTGATGAAGATTTTTTCCTTATCTCTTCCAAGTGGTTATATATGGTGTATATAGAAACTCCAAGCCTTTTTGCAGCTTCCTCAACAGCACCTTTTATCAAAAAAACACCTTTTTGTTCCATGTCTTCCAACAGTTCAATCCTTTCTTCTTTCGTCAGAAATTCCGGTGCTTTTTCGCATTTAGCTATGGATTGATTCATTAAATCACTTAAAATCATGTTGACATCATCAGCAAAATCAATGGTTGAAGACAATTTATGTGATTCCGTATTTATTTTTAAGTTTAAGACGGAAAATAAATCTGCAATTCTTTCTGAATCTGATATATCAATGTTTATGCCAAGACTGCCGATGATTTTCCCTTTGCTGTCTTTTATGAAAATGCTGCTGCTTTTTATAGTTTTACCTTTATCGGTTAGGGTAATTAAATTTATAACATCCTTTGCATCATCACCCTCTCGTCTATAAATGCTAAGTAAACGATCTGTCAAAGGCGCTCCAATGTTTCTCCCCGTCACATTACCTTTTATATAGCAAAGCGAACTTTCTGGAAATCGAAAGTCATGTACTACAAATTCATAATGGCTCTCACCAAACATCTGGCTCAGTGCATCAACGATTGGAAAGAGATTTTTTAACTCATTTGGCAAATCATTTTTATTCATACTTTTTACCTCCTTTGATTATAATTCTACATAATTTACAGAAATCCTTCTAATGTTTTAGTAATCTTTAAAATTAATTTGTAAGTATTTTATAATTTTCTGTTATTTTAGTGGCTTATTGTATAAAAAATAACGCCTCCAAAGTCAGAAGCGTTATCAGATGTCGATCATTTTGTTATGACCATACCATGCTTTATGGCGAAAAGTAGCGCCTGAGTTCTATCGTTGACCTCAAGTTTTTGGAATATATTCGTCAGGTGATTTTTCACTGTCTTTTCACTGATAAACAACTTTTCACCGATTTCTTTGTTTGAAAGCCCCTGTGCCATCTCTTGCAGTACTTCCTGTTCTCTTGCAGTAAGATTATAATCTTCGGCTACTTCCACTTCTTGTTTTGACAGGCGGCTAAGCTCTTCAAAAAGTCTTGGAGTAAGAGAAGGCGGGATAAAACCTTGACCTTTAGCTATCTTTTTTATGGTCATGATAAGTTCATCAGGTCGAACATCTTTTAGCACATAGCCGGAAATACCACAACGTATTAGTTCAAATAAATACTCTTCTTGGTTATGAATAGTTAGTGCAATAATATTGATACCAGGTTTTTCTTTTTTAATTATCTTGGTTGCAACTATACCATTAATATTAGGCATGTTTACATCCATTAAAATAATATCCACGTCAGTGGTCCTGGCAAGCTCAATAGCTTGAGCCCCATCCTCAGCCTCGCCCACTATTTCAAAACTAGGCTCTAGGGATAATATCTTTATTATACCCTCACGGAGCAAAGGATGATCATCTACAATCATGACTCTAATTTTATTCTTTTTAACATTCGACACTTTTATTACCTCCGACCCCCGTCGACATTATCCATTGTTGTAGAAGGTACACTTAATATAACCTCGGTTCCTTGCCCTATAGTTGATTTAATTTCAAATTTCCCCCTCAATAGCTGTATTCGTTCTCTCATGCCTACTATGCCAAAAGCCATACCGTTTTTTTCCTTCGTCACTTTATCTATTTCAAAACCTTGACCATTATCTCTAACAACAACATTTATCTTTTTGGGTAAATATTCAATCTTAATCACTATTTCCGTAGCATTCGCGTACTTACGAACATTTGTCATGGACTCTTGTATAACTCTGAAAATCGCTATTACCAAAGAACTGGCCAACTCATATTCCTGCCCCATTATGGTTATCTCAACGAATATACCGTAATCGGTGATATATTGTTCAATATATCTTTTAAGGGCGGGCACCAAGCCTAGATCGTCCAATGACATGGGCCGCAAGTCAAAAATTATTTTTCGCACATCTTGAAGACTTTTGCGCACTAAATCCATTAAACTGTAAAGCTCATCCTCAAGCAGGGATGGATTCATCTCCATAACCTTCAAACAAAACTCCGCACGCATAACGATATTTGCAAGGCTCTGAGCTGGTCCGTCATGGATTTCCCTAGCCACTCTTTTGCGTTCCTCTTCCTGTGCCATAATCACTGAAATGCCTAAAGCCTGCATCTGTTGCATTTCCCCAATCTGTACACTGGCATTTTCTAGATCATTACACAGTATCTTAAGTGCCATTCCGATATTGCTAATTAATTCTTCAGACCTTTGGATGGTGATCTCTAGAGTTTTTAAATTCCTTTCCAAGTAATCCCTATGTAGACGCAACATTTTTTCTTTTTCCCGCTTGCTCAGTAACTGTAATTGTTTTTGATGTGCTTGATCGTAGGCATTTTTTATTTGTTCCTCGTCATATTTATCAAAATTCCTGCTTACATCCATTAAATAAACTCGTGATTTATCGTAATCTAATTCCAAGGCATCAACTTCTCTGATAGTATCCGAGATGTCATTCCTTGTTAATGCTAATTCATGTTTCGTGCGCTCATAATCTATTCGGGCGGTCTCACCCAGTTGATAAAGTTCCTCACGACTATTTTCAACAATATCTCTTGTTTTCTCTATAACCCTTTCGAGTCTGGTTATGTTTACCAACTCAATCCAACCTCGCCTATCACATCATTACCCAAAATTGCCAGCCATTCTTACTTATATTTCTATAAAGAAGCAGTAAATCCTGCCTCCGAATGTATCTGGAAAAAATTACATTTATTCTTTGGTTTTAAACTGTAATGCCAGAGAATCCAATTGAAGGCTTATCCGATTGAGCCTTTTGGCACCATGATTGATTTCTTTGATGAACTCTTTTTGTATTGAAGGATCAGCTTTTTCGAAGTCATCTGAACGCTGCACAATTAGGTCGGTGGTTGAACTCATTTCATTGACAACATGTTTTATAGAATCGAAAAGTACCCCTAATTGGTCGCTCATGATATTAAAAGCTTGGGCTAGACTACCTAATTCGTCATTTCTAGGAATATCAAGTCTACAAGAAAAATCCCCTACCGATACTTTTTCCGTAGCCTTCATCAACTCTGCAACCGGTTTCCCCACTGATTTGACAACTATATAGCGAGCCATTATCAAACCGAGAAATACTGCTATGACAAAAATTACAATCAAATTATAACCTGTTTCCTGAAGATGTTTTAAAGCTTTACTGAAATCCACTAATATATGGGTATAACCGTAGATCTTTCCTGTATCATCTGAAATTGGTGATGCAAATGCAAAGGCTGCAATATTCTGATCTTGATTTTTTAGGGCAACTAATTTTTGCTGATCCACTTTTTTATAAGCAGTATTCATATATGTATTTTCTTCAAAATCATTGCCGGGACCTCCAAAGGCCACTACTTTCCCCTCTTTATCAAAAACCGCGGCTTCCATAACAAACCCGTCAATTTTCAGTTTTGTCAAGACTTCGTTAAGTGCATTATATCTTTTGACCCTGATGGCATCACGGGCGATGACGTTTGTTGAATGGACTAAAGACCAACCGCGATTGATAGTATCTTTCGTAAAAGTATCACGATCCCTAATAAAAATTGAAAATCCCACCATCCCCATCAATAAAATAATAAGCAGTGTGAAACTAAGACTGAGCCGAAATGTAAGTGAAAAACCTCTATGCCTGGAATGTGTTTTTGCCATTTATATCATTCCTTTCGTTAATTTCCGGTGATGTTGCTGGTTCTCATAGCAGGAGTTTCTGGCTTGAATCATTGTCTGATATTAGCTCAACTTGATCATTAATCGCTGTGCCTGTGGAAATACATGTGCCTGCTGGAAGTTCA
>JAQWCA010000091.1 GCA_028706065.1 Tepidanaerobacteraceae bacterium | reverse complement strand
ATGGAGTTCTCCTGACTCAATGGCTCGATCTCTTCCCCCGTGTGAGCGCATAATTACCGGCTTGTCGAGAATACCCCTGGAAATGGCTTTAGCTACCGAACCCAACATATAATTGGATTCGATACCCGCCACTACACCATTTTTAATATGCCCAACCAATGGTTCATGGCAATTAAACAATGAACTGGCGGCTACTGTAATATCCCTGATGCCCATTTTTGAAATTTCATCTATGACCATATTTAACACATAATCGCCGTTTCTTAAATGATGGTGAAAGGAAATCGTCATTCCATCTCTTATACCTGTTTTCTCCAGAGCTTCTCTTATACTGCCCAGCACTTTTTTTTGACCGGGCCACACAGTTTTAAACTTTTGCAATACCCGTTTTTGTTTGCCCGGATTGTCAAAAGCTCCGGAAAATGGAACTACGTTCTTGTATCCTGAAATCATGTCAGGAATCTCTCTATTTACAGCATTTTTCATCATCTAGCACCCCTTTCAGACCAACTCTCTCTATTACCTTTTCAGCTCTCGCAATAATAGGTGCGTCAATCATTTTCCCATCTAATGTATAGGCACCTTTGCCTTTTTTTTGTGCTCTCTCCACTGAGTTTATCACTCTAAGTGCATACTCAACTTCCTTTTCACTTGGTGTATATATTTTATTAATAAGATCAATATGCCTTGGATTTATTGATGCCTTTCCCGTATAACCGAGTTTTTTACCTTTTAAGGTGTCTTCTTTCAAACCTTCAAAATCATCTAAAATTGTAAAAGGAGTGTCCAGTGCTTCAATGCCATATGCATGAGCAGCATTGGCCAGCCTTGCCCTGGCATAAAATATCTCACTACCTTCCTGTGAACGCTCTATCCCCAAATCAGAAGTATAGTCTTCCGCCCCAAATAGAATACCTATTACACGTTTTGAGGCTTTGATAATATCTGTTATTTCTTCTACCGAAACTGCAGACTCTATCAGTGCCATTAGATTTATATTTGTATTATGTGAATTCAATAAGTCAGATATGTTTTTGATGTCATCAGGTCTTGCTTTTGGGATTAAGATGGTATTGATTTTTGTATCGACAACTGCCTCGATATCTTTTTTCCAATAATCAGTCGATAAAGCATTTATCCGCACTATAATGTTTTTCCCAATAATATACAGATGATTTAATGCTTCTTTTAACAGATCCCGAGCAGCATCCTTCTCATCTGCGGCGACACTATCCTCTAAATCAAAAATCAGTGAATCGGCATTACAAGCACACGCCGCATTTAACATTGATGGCGATGACGATGGTACGAACAAAGCCGATTTACCTATCATCTTCTTCACCTGCTCTCTTTATGACAGTCCTGACCCGGGCCCTAAGGCAATAATCCAATGCGCCTTTGTCCTGAATCTTGAAATAGCCGTTATTTATTCCCATTTCTTTAATAGTTTGTAAAATTACCTGCCTGATTTTTTGGCCATATCTATTTATTACAATACTTTCAAGATCTATTTTTAGATCCTTGTCCGGCCTTACCATGACGAAACAGTCGGAAGACTCCAGTGAACCGGCGGATGCCTGTCGGATAATAGTCATAGATTTCACTCCCGTTTGTAAGAACGGCTTTCCTTATAGGAAAACCGTTCTGGATTTTATTCATAAAAGTATTTTTCAAATTCATGTTTTATCTTATCATTGTCATAGCCCAAGGATAGCAAAACCAGTAACTTTATTCTAGCTTTTTGAGGAGATAAATCCTCTCCAAATATCACGCCCATGCTTCTCAGCTGTTTTTCAGCCCCTTCGTAGCCATAAGTGTCGGTAAAAAACCGGCCTGTTAGAACTCGAGAAGACAGAACTACAGGTATACCTTTATCGAGAGCTTCCTGTATACCTGCTAACATAGCTTTGGGTACGTGACCTGCACCCATGCCTTGTACTACTAAACCATTAGCTCCATCCCTAATGCTGTTTCTTATCAACCTAGAATCTGATCCCAAATAGCTTGGTATAATATCTACAGTCTTGTTTATATCTCCCAAACCATAAGTTTCTCTTATTAAAGGTTTCCTAAACCACAACACTTTGTTATTGTTTACTGTGCCAATAGGACCGAACTCCATGCTCTTGAAGGTATCTACCCTACTCCTGTGCGTTTTTGTGGCTTCTCTTCCCGGTACGATTTCAGAACAAAATACTATTACAGCACCCATTTCTGCTGCTCTATCATCGGCAGCAACTAGAATTGAATCCATGAGATTCAATTGAACATCTGAACTTATGGCTGATGAGTTTCTCTGGGCACCAGTCAGGACAATGGGAATATCCATTTTTGTCGTCAAATCCAGAAAATATGCCGTCTCTTCCATGGTATCTGTTCCATGGGTTATAACTATTCCGTCAAAGCCTTTGTTTTTGAGATCTTCAACGATATTCTTCAATTCTACAAGATTAGCATGAGTGATTTGAGGACTAGGCAGATTCTTATAGGGCACGTCTTCCACAATAACATGATCACTTAAACCTGGAAGTGTTTCTATCAGTTCCTTAGCACCAAGTGCGGGAACGGCAAATCCAGACTTATCCACCCGCATTGCAATAGTACCTCCTGTTGATAAAACTGCAATCTTTTTTTTCATAAAGCTTCCTCCCTATCTTAAAATTGTGGGTAGTAACATACTTAACTGCGGAATAAATGCTACTAAAATTAAGGCTAAAGTCATTGCACCAACCACTAAAAATACATCGGGAAATGTATCTTCAACTTTGATCCCCAGTATTCTACAAGATGTAAATAAATTTACTGCAAGTGGTGGTGTTACGCCACCAACTGCCAAGTTCAATATCATAACTATCCCAAAGTGTATTGGAGTCATGCCCATAGCAGTTACCAGAGGCAGTAGTATAGGTGTCATGATAATGATAATTGAATTTGTCTCCATAAATGTCCCTAAAAACAATAGCAATAGCATTATTAGTATATTAATTAAAATTGGGTTTGACGTCAGAGATAGAATTCCCGCAGAAAAAAGCTGAGGAACGTTCTGAGTCGCCATAATCCAGCCAAAGGGTGCAGCTGCTGCCATTATAAATAGTATAATTGAACTTGTGATCGTGCACTTTGTACAAATAGCGGCAATATCCTTGAGTTTAAGTTCCTTATACACAAAGGTAGCTAGTATGAAGGCATACATGACAGCTATTACCGCAGATTCTGTCGGTGTAACAAGGCCTGTCATTTCTCCTCCTAGTATGATAATAGGCATGAGCAATGGTAGCAATGCGTCGATAATTATCTTAACAATACTCTCGCCTTTCATACCCACACTGCCTGTATAACCTCTTTTTTTACCCACTAACACTGATAGCAATACTAAAAACATTATCGTCATAAGACCCGGAATAAAGCCTGCTAGGAAAAGGTCTCCAATCGAAACACCACTGCTGGTACCGTAAACTACCATGGAAAGACTGGGGGGTATGACTATACCCAAAACTCCGGCCCCTGCCAGAAGTGATGCGGTGAATCCTTTTCCATAGCCTTTATCTACCATTTCCGGTCCCATGATACCTCCAATGGCGGCTACAGTTGCTACCCCGGACCCGGATATGGCTCCAAAAAACCCACACCCTGCAGAGGCTGCAGCAGCCAATCCTCCGGGGATTTTACCCAATATGAGGTTCGCCAACTTCATCAATCTCGGAGTGCTGCCATAGGCCATAATTTCACCGGATAAAGTAAACAGTGGAAGAGCCATTAGGGGGAAGGAATTTACACCTTCAACCATTTTCATGGGTAATATTGATAGTGGTGGAAAACCCTGTATTGCTAAAAACGCCATTGAGCTTATACCAATGGCAAAGCCGACGGGTATTCCTATAATTAGACAAAGTATCAATACAACGAATAGGATGCCTATCATTCAGGTAGCCCCCCTTCTATGTTTTGGTCCTTAATTTGCAAATATATCAATATGGCAAAATAAATCGCCATCAATACACCACTGACTGGGAGAGAACCGTAGATTATGCCCATGGGTATTTTAAGACCTGTACTCACGTTTTTCATCGTTAGTTTAATGACATCCAAACCATAGTAGGTAACTAGTATAATAAACGTCATACAAATAAAATTGTTAAAGATCTCAATCCACTTCTTTATTTTTGGTGGAAACAAACTTATAAAGTAATCTATTCTCGTATGAGCATTGTGACTTACACTGATGGAAGCTCCTAAAAATACAAGCCATATCATTGAGAAGATAGACATTTCATCTGCCCAAAAATATGAAATTCCGAAAAAATACCGACTGATAACTTGAAAGAAAGTTATCACAGTCATAATGATAAATAGTAGTGTACAAAATTTTTCAATAATTCTAGTTAAGCCTTTTATAAGCTTCAAGCAATTACCCCCAAGTGTCATGACCCACAAATTAGTGGGTCATGGCTTTGTTTTTATTCGTTTTCAAACTGGAGCACTGCATCGATTAAATCTGAACCCACATCTTCTTTGAAGATATCCCAAACAGACTGAACAGCTTCTTTGAAAGCATCTTTATCTACTTCATTCACTTTTATTCCTGCTTTTTTCATTGTGTCAATGTATTGTTGATCATTTTCAGCAATAAGTTGTCTTTCCATATCTCGAGTTTCCGCGGCAGCCTTTAGGATAACCTCTTTTACATCATCAGGGTAACTCTCCCAAATTTTGGGGTTTATTACAAAAGGTGCACAACTGTATATATGGCCGGAAAGTGAAAGGTATTCCTGCACCTCATAGAACTTAGATGATTCGATCGTTGCTAGAGGGTTTTCCTGACCATCGATGGTTCCCTGTTGTAAGCCTGTGAAAACTTCGGGAAATGCCATTGGAATAGCGTTTGCACCTAGTTCTTGGAACATCTGTATTCTCAACGGAGATTGAGCACTTCTAAACTTGATTCCTACCATGTCTTCAGGCTTGTAAATAGGTCTTTTGTTATTGGTAAAATGCCTGAAGCCATTTTCCCAATATGCAAGAACCTTTACACCGGTCGGTTCCAAAACTTCCTTTGCCAGTTTTTCACCGAAAGCACCATCATAAGCTCTGTGAGCCATATCGGCATCTTTAAATAGGAATGGAACCTCTTCAATTGCAGTTCTTGGATCCATACCCTGCCATAGTGCAACGCCCATAACTACAGCTGCATCTAGCTGGCCTGCAACTACCTGTTGGATTTCTTCCACATCTCCACCTAAAACACCACTGTTGTATATATCCACTGTTACCCTTCCATCAGTATCTCTTTCAACTATTTCTTTAAATTTCTGAAGGGCTATATCGGCAGGATGTGTTGATGAAAATATATGGGCAACTTTCAAGGTGATCTGATCGTCAGCTGAATTACCTTGTTCTTGATTATCCTGAGTCTTTCCGCAACCTACCAATAATGTCACTAACAAAGCTCCTATTAAAACCATAGAAAGAATCTTTTTCACAGAAAAACCTCCCTTAATATAATTTCAATATGGACTTAAACCCAGAAAAATTAGTAACCTCACCCCCCTTCATATTTGGCCGTACTTTTCTTTAAACATATTTTTAATCCCGCCATTATTCAAAATTTCCATAACAAACTCCGGAAGGGGTTCACCTTTAAACACCTCAGACCTTCTAAGGCTTTTTATTTCTCCGGTTAAAAGATTTGCTTCCAGCACGTCACTTTCTCTTACTCTTTCATAAACAGATTTGCAGGTTATTACTGGAAGCCCCAGATTAATGGCATTTCTAAAAAAAATTCTTGCAAAGGATTTTGCTATAACTAGCCCAACTCCAGCCTCTTTCAGGGTAATAACTGCGTGTTCTCTTGATGAACCACAACCGAAATTCTCCCCGGCGACAATTATATCTCCTTTGCAGACCTGACTTGAAAAACCCGGTCTTACCCCCTCCATACAATGAGCTGCGATGTCTGATTTTGATGTAAGTTCAATATATCTTCCGGGATATATTTGATCGGTATCAATATTATCTCCCAGTAAAAACACTTTCCCCATCAATTTGTGGTTCATTTTATTTTTATACCTCCCCTTCAAGCTCCCTTGGATCTGTAATGTATCCCAGCAAAGCACTGACAGCAACTGTAGCAGGAGATGCAAGATAGATATCAGCATCAGAGCTACCCATACGACCTGGGAAGTTCCTGTTAGATGCGGTCACGCATACTTCTCCCGGAGCTATTACTCCTTGATGTGTCCCTAAACATGGACCACATCCGGGAGCAGTAAATGTAGCTCCTGCTCTTACTAGTTCTTGCATATAGCCTCTGTTAATACATTCTAAGAGGATTTCCTTGGATGCCGGGATAATTACCAGTCGCGTTTTGTTATTGATTTTTTTGCCCTTAAGTATATTATAGGCAATCTCTATGTCTTCTACCCTGCCTCCAGTACACGATCCGATAAATGCTTGGTTAACTTTTGTTCCCTTGACGGCACCTACCGGAACCACATTATCGACGCTGTGGGGTGTAGCTATTTGCGGGTCAAGGTTTGATATGTCAAAGTTATGCTGTTCACTGAATTGGTAATCTGAATCCGTTTCATGAACCACTACTTTGTCAAAATCTACCTTCCTACTTTTAAGGTATGTCATTGTGGCCTCATCGGGTTGTATATATGCTGTTTTTGCCCCCATTTCCACAGCCATATTGCAAATAACCATCCTACCCGCTATATCAAGGTTCTCTATAGCTTCACCGGAAAACTCTACGGCTTTATATAGAGCTTTTTTCGTTCCTAGTTGCCCTAAAACATATAGGATAATATCTTTGGGCAAAACTCCTGGTTTTAAATCGCCGCTAATCTTTATATTGATTATCTCCGGCACTCTAAACCACATTTTACCAGTCAACAATATACTGGCTAAATCTGTAGCCCCTACCCCTGTTCCAAAAGCTCCGAAGGCACCATGGGTTGTAGTGTGAGAATCAGTCGCTACCAGTATCATCCCCGGATAAACGAGACCTGCTTCGGGCATAACTTGGTGGCACACCCCAGTATTTATATCAAATAAGTGTCGAATCCCCTGTTGCCATGCGAAACTACGCATATCTCTCTGGGTTTGGGCTGATTTGATGGTTGGTGCCGGCGCATAATGATCGAAAACAAAGACAACTTTCTCAGGATCCCAGACTTTTTTGCCGTTCATTTCATCAAACGACTCTATGACCTGTAGATACAAATCGTTGATTTCAACTAAATCTATATCACAAGTTATTATTTCTCCTGACTTGATGACTTCCCTATGTGCTGCTCTTGCTAGTATCTTTTCTATGGCATGCATTTACTGACCTCCCTAGTAAACATGTGTAGTCTATTATTACAAT
>JAQWCA010000090.1 GCA_028706065.1 Tepidanaerobacteraceae bacterium | reverse complement strand
AGGAATAAAATACCCCGCCATTCGAGATAAGATAAAAAAGTATAAGAAAAAAATGGACTCTGATGTTTCGACTAAGGCCGAAAGGCTAGAGTCCATGGGGTATGGTAAGTATTAGCTCAGCAAAGATTGACAAGGGGACGGGGTTATTGACACCTAAAGGTGTCAATAACCCCGTCCCCTTGTCAATCTTAGGCTATTTTATCATCGGCGATCTTCCATTTATTGCATCGATCTCCCCAACGTGCAATCACTTTGCCTTCCATCTTTATATTCACAACTTCACAGTGATTGGGGCAGCCATTACATTCGAAACTGTCGGCGGTAAATTTTATGTCCGACAAACCAAATCCTTTAAATCGAGTTTTGGATATTTCAGCATCTTTTGCCAGTAATGCAGCACCGATCGCACCCATGACATCATAGTGCTTTGGAATGTACACTTCCTCTTTTAGGGATTCTTCAAAGGCTGCTTTCATTCCAGCATTAGCTGCGACTCCACCTTGGAAAACTATGCGAGAGCAAATTTCCTTGCCCTTTGCAATGTTGTTCAAATAGTTTCTCACCAAAGCTTCACAAAGCCCTCGGATAATATCTTCGGCTTTATAGCCTAATTGTTGTTTATGCACCATGTCCGATTCTGCAAAGACGGCACACCGCCCAGCAATTCGGACAGGGCTTTTCGATTTTAAAGCATAGTTACCAAATTTTTCAATAGGTATATTCAACCGATTGGCTTGCTGATCCAGGAAAGATCCGGTTCCAGCTGCACACACGGTGTTCATGGCAAAGTCGGTGACAACTCCGTCTCTGAGAATAATAATTTTTGAGTCCTGCCCTCCGATCTCAAGAACAGTCTGTACATTGGGGACTTCCCGCAGTGCCGCCACAGCATGAGCTGTTATTTCATTTTTCACTACATCAGCCCCTACAATAACGCCCGCCAACTGGCGACCGCTACCTGTGGCACCGACACCCTTTACATCCCATTTCCCCTTATTTCGAAAGGAAAGCTTTTTCATGCCTTCTTGGACGGCCTTTATTGGATTGCCTTGGGTCCTTATATATGTAGCTTCTTCCAAGACACCGTCTTCATCTATCAATACAAGGTTCGTACTCACCGAACCAACATCAACACCTAAGTAGTATCCCAACTAAGCCATCTCCTTTGCAACCAGTGATTTGACTTTTACGGGCTTTGTCTTTTTTCGTTTAGCCATAAGAAGGTCTACAAAAGCTTCTAATCTTGTCCGGAGACCCTCTTTTCCCGTTTGTTCGTCAAGACTTATAGTCAAGAATCTCACACCATGCTCTTTACATACCTTTGGAAGAATGCTCTTTGCCACTATTTCCGGTATACAGGTAAAAGGAGAAAGTTGAATAATTCCATCAAAACCCCTTTTCGCAAAAATAATCGAATTTCCTATCGACTCCCGACCATGACCACCACACATCTCTTTAAAGTATGGTGCTGCCATTTTTTTTGCATCCCTCTCACCAGCCATATGAAACAAGTCCATTACCGCATTGGATATTGTATATCCTGAAAGAAACATGGAGCGTTCTACGTAAACCCCTAGCTCCCCCAAGATTTCTTCAATTTCCAAGTTTGAGGAAGGTTCCATCAGAACATAGATTTCTCCCACTATTCCTATTTTTATCGGGTCATAATCTCTTTTTTCTATAGCATCATATAACTGTTGGGTTTCTCTTTCTATATCTGTCAAATCTTTATATTCTTCAGCCCCTGCAATCAGTTCAACACACTTTTTATAAACCTGCGTAGACTCCCCTTTCTTGACTTCCAAAGGCCGCGTCTTATGTGATAGCCGCTCGACCTTATCCAAAAGAACCAACTGTTTCCATGTAAATCGACCTATATTTAGGTAATCTCTTAAAGTAAGCCGTGTATTTATCAATTTTTTTATGTTATGCATCAAATCCTTGAGATGTCTTCCAGGCGGTTCCAGGACAATCATCTCAAATTCATATCCCAAATCTTTTAGTATCTTTTCTTGCAAAGTTGTATAGAGCCCAGCCCTGCAAGGTCCGACACCACCGGAGGAAACTAATGTATTAGCCCCGGCTTTAAGGGCTTGAATGTATGTACCTAATACTATTTTGAACGGATAACAGGCAAACTCAGGAGCATATTTGGTTCCATAGCTTATGGTTTCTTCAGTAGGTCTTTGGGGAACTACTACCTCATTTCCAAATGCTGTTATTAGTTTTTCAAAAGGAATATATGATGTACCCATATAGGGAAAAGAAACCCTTCTCATGCCAGTGCCGCCTCTTTCCTTGATTTCTTAATCTTTAACATATCAACAAAGGCTTCAAGCCTTGTATTTAGACCTCCCTGACCGGTATGCTCATCAAGGGTTATGGTAAGATAAGGCATCTTGTATTTTTTTGCGTCAATTTCCATTAATTTATCTACAATAAAATCCGGACCACATCCAAATGCAGTAACGTGTATTATGCCATCCACATTTCGGTTTTCAAAAAAATAGTAGGCTGATCTAATCACTTCATTACTAAAAGTCCAGAATAACGTCTTTTTTAGCTTGCCTGCCTGTTTCTTTTTGTCTCTTTCACTGAGCATTTCAGGGGTTACTACATATACACCCATATTTGCCAGTTTCTTTATGAGGTCCAGGCTCAGATACGGGTCATATAACATATATGGATATCCTACCACTGCTAGGTGTATAGGATTATTTTTTTTCTGGCCTACAATTCCCAGAGGGGGTATTCCTCCCTGCAGAAACTGGTGAGTATAATTTTTAAAACTTAACAGTGCTTTTAAATACGCATTGTAAGCACTAAAAAAGCCTTTCTTAAACTTCTTGGCTAACCTCATACAAACCATAAACAGTTCTAATCTGCTCTTTTTCAGATCTATTCTAACTTCCAACATGTTTTGGAGTTGTGATATTGAACAGGAAAGCATATCGGGCAACCCCAAAAACTTAGGACAAAAAGTGGATTCATGATTTATACTCACAAGTCGTGGCACCAGTACATAATCCACTCTTTCCATGAGGTTTCTTACATGCCCATGAAATAATTTTATTGGAACACAAGCATCGGTAATAGTATCTTGAATTCCCATATCCATTATTTCCTTCGTGGTTTCATCAGATACGATAACTTCCAGACCTAACTTTTCGAAAAAGGTATTCAGAAATGGGTAGTAGGCATAGTAAGCCAGTGCTCTGGGAATACCTATCTTCATTTTTATCTCTCCTCTAAGTTGAATCATCATTATAATATTTCAACGAAAATTTAATAATTCCTGCATATATAATATGCAACTCCAATCAAAACTTCGCTTAACACAAAAAAAGGGCGGGATTTTTTGAGAAAAATCCCAAAATCCGCCCTTTGTATGCTATTAGTGTAAATTTATTTTGCATTACTATTTCGTTTGCAGGTATTCGTGTATCGACTGAGCGGCTTTTTTACCGGCACCCATAGCTAAAATAACGGTAGCTGAACCGGTAACTATATCTCCTCCGGCCCAGACCCCTTCTTTGGAAGTCTTGCCATTTTCGTCGGTGTCTATATATCCGTATTTATTTAAATCCAGACCTTCCGTGGCTTTGGTTAATAGCGGGTTAGGACCTGTTCCTATAGCAATGACCACTGTGTCCATATCAAGGATAAATTCTGAACCTTCTATAGGAACGGGCCTACGGCGGCCTGAGGCATCGGGCTCACCGAGCTGCATCTGGATACATTCTATTCCTTTGACCCAACCTTTATCATCTCCGATTATGCGGGTGGGGTTTGTAAGGAAGTTAAAGATTATTCCTTCTTCTTTTGCATGTTCAGATTCTTCTTTTCGTGCTGGCATTTCTTCTTCGGAGCGGCGATATATGATATAGACTTCTTCGGCACCCATTCTAAGAGCGCAGCGGGCTGAGTCCATGGCTACATTCCCTCCGCCAACAACGGCCACTTTTTTACCTACTTTTACCGGTGTGTCGGTTTTGGGGAAGCTGTAGGCTTTCATGAGATTTATTCTCGTTAGGAATTCATTAGCTGAGTATACTCCAAGGTAGTTTTCTCCGGGGATTTTCATGAACTTAGGCAGACCGGCACCGGTTCCTATGAATACTGCATCATAACCCATTTGAAAGACATCATCTACTGTCAAGACCTTGCCCATTACCATATCGGTTTTAACTTGAACACCGAGTTTTTCTATGAATTCCACTTCCTGTTTTACTATGGCTTTGGGAAGCCGAAATTCGGGTATACCGTATATCAATACTCCTCCTGGTTCATGAAAGGCTTCAAATACTGTTACTTCGTAGCCAAGCTTGACCAAATCTCCTGCACAGGTAAGACCGGCAGGACCTGAACCTATGATAGCTACTTTTTTATTTGTTTGGGAAGTTTGTTTAGGAGCTTTTATGCCTTGTTTTCGTTCCCAATCGGCTGCAAAGCGTTCGAGGCGGCCGATACCTACGGAATCTCCCATTTTGTTTAGTATGCATTTTTGTTCGCACTGTTCTTCTTGGGGGCAAACTCTACCACATACTGCAGGGAGGCTGTTGGTTTCTTTTATGACGTTTATTGCGCTTTGAAAGTCTTTTTCTGCTATGTGTTTGATGAAGCGGGGAATTTGAACCTGTACAGGACAGCCTTCCATGCAGGTAGGTTTTTTGCAGTTTAGGCAGCGCCTTGCTTCATTTACTGCATCTTCTTCTGTATATCCCAATGCTACTTCGTCGAAGTTTTTGCTGCGTTTTTTTGGATCTTGTGCGGGCATAGGTGTTTTTGTTTTGCTTCGATTTATTGATGACATCTACAGCCACCTCCTTCGTGTTTGTCTATGGCTGTTTTTTCTTCACTTTTGTAGGTTTGAAGCCGTTTCATGAGTTCATCGAAGTCTACTTTATGTCCGTCAAAGGCCGGACCGTCTACACAGGCAAATTTGGTTTCTCCGCCGACGGTTACACGACAGCCTCCACACATGCCGGTGCCATCTACCATTATGGGGTTTAGGCTGACCATAGTGGGTATATCGTAGGGTTTTGTGATTTCTGTCCCGATTTTCATTAGTATAGGTGGACCTATGATGATGATTTCGTCGTATTTTTCTCCTTTTTCCAGGAGTTCTTTAAGAACTACTGTGACAAATCCGTGGCGGCCTTTTGAACCGTCATCTGTGCATATATATGTTTTATTGCTTACTGCTTTTATTTCATTTTCCATTATTAATAGGTCGGCTGATTTAGCTCCGATGATACTGGTCACTTCTACTCCTTTTTGATGAAGCATTTTTAGTTTTGGGTAGAGTGGTGCAACTCCAAGGCCTCCGCCGATACCTAATACTTTTTTGTGATTTTCAAACTGTACTGCTTGTCCGAGGGGACCTACAAAGTCTGCTAGGTGATCCCCGGCTTTGAGTGTTCCCAGTTCTTTAGTGGTTTTACCCACTTCCTGGAACACTACGGTTATGGTGCCTTTTTGTGTATCATAGTCGGCAATTGTCAGGGGAATTCTTTCACCACCTTCTCTTATCCGAAGGATAATGAACTGACCTGGCTGGGCTTTTTTTGCTACCAGCGGTGCATCTATCACGAATTGTTTGATAGATGGTGCTAGGTCTTTTCTTTCCAGTATTTTGTACATGATAAACCTCCTAATCTTAACTTATCTTATTTTATGACCTATTCTTTGAAATAGAGATTCTTGGCAATAACATTTACTTTTAAAACATTTATAGCAGTCATATGCTCTATCATTTGTGCCACTTTTTCTTGAACCTTTTCAAGAACAGGTTGTAATAAAATTCCGTATTCAACTATTAGTTCAAGTTTTATTGTTATACCGCTGATGTAGTTTTCAATAAATACCCTTCCGCCTGGCCCGACTCCAGGTACCTGTCGTGCAGTATATAGGGCAATCTGGCTGACTGTACTATCGTTTATGGTAAATTTACCCATATAGCTATAGGTGGGCCTGACCACAGACTTTTCTTCCAATAGTTCTGAAGGTTTCCCCTTTCCCTTTCGAAATATGCGCAAAGGATCTAAAATAAAACCTGAAAAATCTTTCTTTATTTCAAGAGTAGGAACTGGAATAACATGTTTCCCAGCTACTTTGCGTATCATTCTAGCTGCGTTGATTTCCCGTTCTGAAGAAATGTCTTCAATTCTTACAATCAGCTCCGGTAAAGGAATAG
Organism: Tepidanaerobacteraceae bacterium; assembly: GCA_028706065.1. Lineage (GTDB taxonomy): Bacteria > Bacillota > Thermosediminibacteria > Thermosediminibacterales > Tepidanaerobacteraceae > JAQWCA01. The sequence continues at coordinate 1,277 of JAQWCA010000090.1, read as the reverse complement.
AAAGGGTTTCACATATAGCCTCAATCATGGAATCAGACGTGCCAAGGATGAGAATACTGTCCACTTCCATCTCACGAATTTTATCTTTGACTTCACTGGCGTGGGCAGTATCTTGAAAGATAGCTCGCCGAATAGCTCCTAAGCGGGTAGTCTCCCGTTTTGCCGAATAGCCTGCTAATACTCGACTGCCATAAATAAGCAGACCATCATCAATTATATATTTTATATCATAGTCTTTCGCAATTAATTGGGCCCTATGGCTTTTACCGGTGCCACTCTTTCCTATGAGAGCTAGAGTTCGCACATCTGCACCTCCATATCAGCATCTCATCTATTATAGCATTTTTTTGAAGAAATTTGTATAGATAACCCAAGCCTCATTAAAGTTGATTTAATTTTGTTTATTTTACTTCTTTGTTAAATATCTGTCAAGCAAAGTGAAAGACGGTTTAATAACTTAGGACCCGCTATTGACGGGTCCTAAGTTATTATGCTAAATATTCAATATATTATGTTCCAACAGTCGAGGTGTTTTTAAAACAATCGATTCTAGCAACTGCAATCAAAAATCGGTATTTCAACCAAGACATGCTAAGCCGACCTAGTTCTTTTATCTTCTGGTAGAAGTATCAACAAGTCGTGTTAGCTCTTCTTCCGTCAGTTGATAATGGTAAAATTTTTCGTAAAAATCCTTTACTTCTTTTTTTATATCATAGTCAAATACCTCAGGATATAAAAGATTGCCAAGCCATTTAAGACCCAGAATGCGATTTACTGAATATGGTCGATCAAACCAGCTAAAAGGGAAATTAGGTATTTCATAAACTTCACCATTTTTAACCGCATTGATTTTACTCCAACTATCATCCTTGAAAATATTTGAATAATATCCACCTCTATCATCAGCCCAGGCAATTATCAAGTCGGGATTCCAAATTAAAAGCTGTTCTAATGAAATTTTTAAACGGCCAGAACCATCTATTTCCGAAACTTCTGCTACGTTTATCCCTCCTACCATATCTAATACTTCTACATGCTCTGAACCCTTGGGATCAGTCTCTAAACCGTTATTTCCCTCAGCATAATAAACCCTTACTCTTTCATCTTCAAGTATTGATTTTGATTTGTATTGAACATCTTGTAGCGTTTCTTTTATATATAAAGAAAGTTTCTCTGATATGGTTTCATCTCCAATGATCTTGCCCAGCATTTCATAGGTGTTTGCAGTCTTTTCTATCCGCGAATCAAGAACTGCCACTGGAATATTCAGCTCATTT
>JAQWCA010000089.1 GCA_028706065.1 Tepidanaerobacteraceae bacterium | reverse complement strand
GGAGCTGCGGCATTAGGAGATATAGGGAAACACTTTCCTGATCATGATCCTAAGTATAAGGATATAAGCAGTATAGTTTTGCTGAAAAATGTAAAAGAGTTATTGAAAAAGGCAGGATATCAAGTTGTAAACCTTGATTCTGTAGTATGTGCCCAAAACCCTAAGCTCTCCCCTTTCATTGATAAGATGCGTCATAATATTGCAGATACCTTAGGCGTTGATATAAGCAGAATTAGTGTTAAAGCAACTACTACCGAAAAATTAGGCTTTGAAGGTCGCGGCGAAGGTATATCAGCTCAGGCTATATGCATGATTGAGAAAATATAAATATTTATGAAAATTATTTCTAATTAAATTGTATAAAACCAGCAGGAATGGGCATAATTTTTTAATGAGGATTAAAATCATCCTCATTTTTTTTGTTAAAAAGAAAAAACGCCGAATTCCTTGTAAAAGGGTACGGGGGAACCATTTATGGGGTGAATCTCCTTAGCGAGAAGGGTCTACCTTTCGACCCTAACCCGTCAGCTAACCTCGGAGGCGTAGGAAGGAGGGTAGGCCATGGGCAAAAGGATATCCGGAATGGTCTTGATATTTCTGGTGCTTTTTTGCTTTTGTGGGCCAACAAAAGGGGGGCAAAGTGATGAATATGTCATACCTGTTTATGACAGTATAAAGGAAACAGAGCCATATTTGCCTGTCAAAAATCACATACAATTTACTCAAAGCACTGGGATTATGGTTGGCAAGGCATCTTGGTATGGACCGGGGTTCCATGGGAAAACTACTGCTAATGGTGAAACATTTAATGAAAATGCCCTAACCGCTGCACACAAAGAATTGTCCTTTGGTACAAAGGTGCTAATTACCAATTTAAATAACGGTAAAAGCACTATTGTAACTATCAACGACAGAGGGCCATATATTGAAGGAAGGGATATAGACATCTCTCGGGCAGCAGCTAGGCAAGTGGGTATGATTGATGCCGGCGTTGTTGATGTGAAAATGGAAATAATAGCACATAAATAGAGCAAAACTTTATAGAATAAAACCCTATGGGAACAATACCATAGGGTTTTATCATTGGCATTAGGATCATATATCCGATTTACTCACGATTTTATTCTTGACTTTAGTCAAGAAGTTTAATAATATATTCATAAAACATATAGTAAAAAGTGATGAAGGGAATTGTAGGCTTGACACCCCTTTTAGAGAGAAACCGTCACCGGCTGAAAGCGGTTTTAAGGAAGACAAGACCGAAATTGCACCCCGGATACTCAATACCTTGAATAAAGTAGAGGTAGTGCGGCTGTAGCCGTTAAAGATTTAAGTTATAAGACAGAGTGGAACCGCGAGTCCCTCGCCTCTGATGTGGTGAGGGACTTTTTGTATTCGTTAATTGCATAAAGCAAAATCCAAATAAAGGGAGGGAATAATATGTGGAGTGCTATAAAAGAAGATATAAAGGTTGTATTTGAGCGGGATCCGGCTGCTAAGAGCGTAATTGAGGTAGTGCTATGTTATCCGGGTTTTCATGCTATTTTTTTGCACCGCATAGCCCACGGCTTTTACAAGCTGAACTTGACTTTAATAGCCCGGATTGTATCTCAAATAAATCGTTTTCTGACAGGTATTGAAATACATCCAGGTGCAAGAATAGGTAGAGGGTTCTTTATAGACCATGGCATGGGAGTGGTTATAGGGGAAACTACTGAAATTGGTAGTGATGTAACTCTATATCAAGGTGTAACCTTGGGGGGGACAGGAAAAGAAAAGGGGAAGCGTCATCCTACATTGGGAAACAATATCGTTGTGGGTTCCGGAGCTAAAATTCTGGGCCCTGTTACAATCGGTGACAATTCAAAAATGGGTGCCGGAGCTGTGGTATTAAAAGATGTACCTGCCAATTCTACAGTTGTAGGGATACCGGGAAAGGCGGTAGTGCGGCAAAAAGTGGACTTTGCTGATACGGATTTTACAAAGGCCGATTTAAACCATCATTTGCTTCCCGATCCGGTGGCCGACATGATGAAGAGTCTACAGAAAAAGATAGAGACTTTAGAGATGAGAATTACATTCTTAGAAAAAGAGCTTAATTCCAAGACCGGGTAATCTGATTATTTAATCATAGTCGAAACTAATATTTATTTTGGAGGGAACTACAAATGTTAATATACAATACCCTAACTAGGAAAAAAGAGGAATTTGTGCCACTAAAAGACAACAAGGTTAACATTTATACATGTGGTCCTACAGTTTACGATTTTTTTCATGTGGGCAATGCTAGGGTTTTTATTACCTTTGATATGGTTAGAAATTACCTGAAATTTCGGGGTTATGATGTAACCTTTGTCCAAAATTTTACCGATATTGATGATAAAATGATTAAAAGAGCAAACGAAGAGGGCATAACTGTAAAGGAGCTTGGGAAGAAATTCATTGAGGAGTATTTCAACGATGCTGATTCACTTGGAATAACGAGGGCAGACGTTCATCCCCGAGCTACGGAACATATCAATGAAATTGTCGACTTGATAAAAGTTCTGGTAGAAAAAGGATACGCCTATGAAGTAAACGGTGATGTATACTATGAAACTCGCAAATTCAAAGAGTATGGTAAGCTATCACATCAAAATATCGATGAATTGGAAGCTGGAGCTCGAATCGAAACTGGGGATATAAAGAAAGATCCAATGGATTTTGCCTTGTGGAAGGCTCAAAAGCCAGGAGAACCGGCATGGGATAGCCCTTGGGGTAAAGGCCGACCCGGTTGGCATATTGAATGTTCCATCATGGCTATGAAATACCTGGGGGAAACTATTGACATTCACGGTGGTGGTCCAGACCTTATCTTTCCCCATCACGAAAACGAGATTGCCCAAAGTGAAGCTGCCACAGGAAAACCTTTTGCACGATTTTTCATGCATGTAGGATATCTCAATATAAATAATCAAAAAATGTCCAAGTCCCTGGGGAATTTTTTCACTGTCCGGGATATACTGAAAACCTACGAACCTGAAGTTTTAAGATTTTTTATGCTGTCATCACATTATCGAAACCCCGTTAATTTCAGTCAGGATTTGATGGAGCAGTCTAAGAATTCTTTAGAGCGCTTTTATAATGCTTTATACAGTATGGAGCATCTGGAAAAGGTTGCCTTGGAAACGGATATTACAGATAGCGATCGGGAATATCTAAACAAACTTCAGACTAATAAAGATGAATTTATTAGAGCTATGGATGATGATTTCAATACCGCTGATGCTATAGCAGCGCTTTTTGATATAGTGAGAGAATATAATATGAGCATCAATGAAAATTCTTCCCGAAAGCTCATAACTGATACAAAGGAAATGCTGCTTACACTTGGAAGTGTCCTGGGATTTTTCCGCAAGTTTATGGAAAAGACATTACTAGATGAAGAAATTGAGCAGAAAATAAGAGAAAGACAGGAAGCCAGGAAGGCTAAAAACTATGCGTTATCTGATAAAATTAGGGATGAACTAAAGGCACAGGGCATAATCCTGGAGGATACACCGTCAGGAATACGTTGGAAGCGGCAGTAGGTTGTTAGGAGGGATTATCATTTCGGATAATCATGACAGTAATTTGGATGTAGATTCTCTTTCGGCATTGGCATTGGCTTTTGTAGGAGATTCAGTATTTGACCTGTTTATAAGAACCAAGCTGGTTGGGAGCGGCAAAAAGGTAAAGGACCTTCACAGAGAAGCCGTAGGCTTCGTAAAGGCCTCCGAGCAAGCCGCCATACTAAAGACATTGGAGTCGGAACTTACATCAAGAGAAAGAGATATCGTAAGGAATGCAAGAAATGCCAAGGTAAATACAGTTCCAAAACATGCCGATATCATGGATTATCATTATAGTACCGCCTTTGAAGCCTTACTTGGGTACCTCTATCTTTCAAGGCAAAAACAACGTCTTGATGAAATACTTAACAAGTCCTACAACAAGCACTAAAAGACACGGGGAACGTTCCCGTGTCTTTTAAGCTTTATTTTGAAGCCGGGTATTTGCCACAGCCAAATTCGCCTTCGGGGCAGTATCCCAATTCTTCACAGGGAGCTCCTGCATTTTCAAATAAGCTCGGAGCTAGTTCCTTAACTTCAGCTAACATAAGGTTTGCCAGTTGCCGGATTTCGGTTTGAGCACGTTGGCAGCAGCGGAGGTTGAAGAAATTATATAGACTTCGCACATTCATGGTCATTACTATTCTAGTCTGAGTGCCATGGGGCAAAATATATCGAGCATCTTCTTGGTCAATACCCATTTTAACAAGATCGATGTAGCATCTTTTGCATGCGGCTAAACCTTTGATATATGTCAATATAGCTTTGGGCTCCCTGGAAATACTTTCAGGTATCATAGCATAATATTCGGCATTTACCGAATCCTGCAACATCAATACAATATCTTCCTTGAGTTTATGAGATTTATCACATAAGGCCAAGAGTTTATCCTCATCGTAAAAATAGCCTGCAAAATCCAGATCATCATAAATATATCGGGTGAAATTTAGAGTATCCTCACTTTTTATTAATATTTCGTCATCTCTTTGAGTAATATTAAAATGAGTGGCTGTGAGTACAGATTCAAGCTCCAATGGAAATACCACAGCAAACTCCGGATTGTCCGAGAGTTTACCAGCCCCGTCGAATATCCCTCGGACATAAGAAGGTTTATGTAGTTTAGCGATATTTTCAGGTAGCCGGCCCTTTATATGATATTTCTCTATCTGAGATTGATGTGTGCTGTTATTATTGACTAATAAATTATTGCATAAGGAAAACCCTTCCAGATAACTCATGTTATTTGCTGTCAGTTCTTCATTATCATTTTGCTGTGATATTTCTTTGTCGAAGGGATTGTTATATCTTAAACTTTGAACCGAATATGAGCCGATACGATGTCGTGTAATCTGGGCTAAAAGGGTGCGGCTTACTCCGTCAATGGCAAAGGTAAAACTAACGTGTTCAGTGGGGGACATATGTCCCATATTCATAAGTTTTTTGATAAAAGATGCGGCCTTTTCAGAGCTAAAATTATCCATTAACCGTGTTGCGCTGATTTTGGAATAACAAAGACGTGCTGCTGCTGCCACAACCTTTTCCGGTTCCGGTGTATGAGAAAGAATTGTAACCTTCATCAAATAAAGCCTCCTTGACATTTTTAGAAAATTAAAATATCATTTGTACAAACCTTTCCTCAATTATATCGTACTGCAGAAAAGCTGCAATCAAAAAATAAGTAAAGAATAGGATACTCCCTGACAGACTTTGGCCTACCTTTAAAATGTGATATAATATCATTACATATAAAATCAATTTGTATTGATTTTTCAGGAGTGAGAGAGATTAACGAAGATCAAATAGAGGGTAGAAATTCAGTTTCAGAAGCTTTGCGATCGGGGCGACCCATAAATAAAATCTACCTTAAAAAAGGGGAACGCCATGGAGCAATATTAAAGATAATAAGTATGGCGAAGAAGTCGGGCATTCCCATTCAAGAGATGGACGAGAGTGTATTTTCTTCCATGGCTAAAACCTCAAACCATCAGGGAATATTAGCTAAAGCTGCTTCAAAAGGCTACAGCAGTGTTGATGAAATCCTAAAAAATGCCCGAGATGCGAAGGAAAATCCGTTTGTGCTGATATTAAATGAGTTGACAGATCCTCAAAACCTTGGAGGCATTTTGCGCACTGTTGATGGCCTAGGAGCTCATGGAGTAATCATACCTAAGAATAGAGCTTGTGGCATAACTCCCACTGTTGGTAAGGTATCCTCGGGAGCTGTAGAGTATGTCAAGGTCGCTCGGGTTACCAATATTGCAAGAACGATCGATGAGCTTAAAAAAGAAGGTCTATGGATAATCGGTGCTGATGCTGATGGAAAGGATTATTTTAAAGTCGATCTGACGGGGCCGGTGGCCCTTGTAGTGGGTGGTGAGGATAAAGGCTTGGGGACATTAGTAAAGAAAAAGTGTGACATACTTGTTCGCATTCCTCTACGCGGAAGGATAACCTCACTCAATGCTGCTGTGGCAGCATCCATCCTAGGATATGACATACTCAGGCAGAGGATAGGAAGACATGGACAAACAACCTAGAGAACTTCTACTGGTGGATGGCTACAATATTATTAACGCATGGCCTGAGTTGGGTGATGAAATAAAGAAAGTCAATCTACAGTCAGCTCGGGATAAACTTATAGATATTATGGCCGATTATTCGGCTTCTATGGGTATTTCGGTTATAGTTGTATTCGATGCTCATCAGGTTGATAAAAACAGGAGAACTAATTACACCATAAACGGTGTGGATGTGGTCTTTACCAAAGAGAGTGAGACAGCAGACCATTATATAGAAAAGGTTGTAGATGCCATCGGTCGAGAAGAAAAAGTAAGAGTAGCCACTTCAGACTGGATAGAACAACAGATAGTAATGGGTCGAGGAGCTAGTCGAATATCAGCTAGGGAACTATATGCGGAAGTAAAACACTTAAAGACAGCACGTCAAATCATGGAAAAAAATCAGAGCAAGTTAAAAGAGACATTAGCAGATATCATTGATCCCAAGTTAAGAGAATGCCTAGAGAATATAAAAGATTCCGGAGAATAAAACATGCAAGCCTAAGGCTTGACTACTTCAGAGGATATAAGCTATAATTATTTTGTAATTATGTTGCTCTTCAATAATTAATGGGGGCGATTTTATTGAATGTCGGGCTTCCTAGAGAGGAATACCTGCTCTTTGATGACATGACAGATGAAGAAGTAGTATTTGAAGCTATAAACGATGACCGTGAGGCCTTGGAATACCTCATTAATAAATATAAAAACTTTGTCAAATCTAAAGCAAGGTCATATTTTTTAATCGGTGCCGATAGAGAGGACATCATTCAGGAAGGAATGATCGGGCTTTATAAAGCCATAAGAGATTTCAATCCTGAAAAGTTGTCGTCATTTCGGGCTTTTGCTGAGCTTTGTATTACTAGGCAGATTATTACCGCAATTAAAACAGCTACTCGTCAAAAACATATTCCACTTAACTCTTATGTTTCGTTAAACAAACCACTTTACGACGAAGACTCCGACAGAACATTGCTGGATATCCTTTCAGGTGTAAAGATTTCCGATCCTGAGGAGCTCATCATTAGCCGGGAAGAGTTTGAAGATATTGAGGGCAAAATGGGGGAAATATTGAGCAAGCTGGAGTGGCAAGTATTGATGGCCTATCTTGGGGGTAAATCCTATCAAGAGATCGCCAAAGAACTGAAACGCCATGTCAAATCCATTGACAATGCTCTACAGAGAGTTAAACGGAAGCTTGAAAAGTATCTCGAAGTTAGGGAACTTAATTAAGATTTAATCTCTCGGGTTATTGACCAAATCTATTATTCCATTTATAATAATAAGCACGTGGAGAGATTCCCGAGCTGGCCAAAGGGGGCAGACTGTAAATCTGCTGGCAGTGCCTTCGGTGGTTCGAATCCACCTCTCTCCACCAAATCTAACATACATTTTAC
>JAQWCA010000088.1 GCA_028706065.1 Tepidanaerobacteraceae bacterium | reverse complement strand
GTCAGAAAAAGATCATATAACAGTTGAAGATTTGCCCAGTTATATTATCGGAGAAAAGATAAAGGGACAAAAAATAAAAATAAATGGTATTGTTCCATTGAAGGAAGCCGTAGAAATGGTAGAATCTCAACTTTTTAAGATTGTACAAGAGCGCTGTAATACTACATATGAAATGGCTGAACTTCTGGGAGTGAATCAGTCAACAGTGGTAAGAAAACTACAAAAGCTCACCAAAAATGCCAACTTATAGTGCTGTGCCAATTTTATTTACAATAAAGTAAAGCTAAGCATTAGGATGTATCTATAACACAACTAATGCTTGGCTTTCTTATTTAAATTTAAAAATAACAATGTAATAGAATAAAATACGATTTTGTTGTATAATTAACATAAAGATCTCAGGTATAGTGTATACTGAATACTTAAAAATATACACATTTATTAAAAATAAGAAGGTTTTTCAAAGAATATGTCGAAATATAATTAGGTTAGCTCAAAGGAAGAGGTGAAATAATGCTTAAAACCTTTATAGGAGGTATTCATCCTCCCTATAATAAAGAATTAACTAATCAAAAACCCATTGAAAAAGCTATCCTACCCAAGAAAGTTATAATCCCTATGGGTATGCATATAGGGGCTCCCTGTGAGCCGATAGTTAAAGTGGGAGATTTAGTGAAGAAAGGCCAAAAGATTGGTGAAGCAAAGGCGTTTGTATCGGTTCCCGCCCATGCTAGTATTTCAGGTAAAGTTGTAGCGGTTGAACCTAGGCCTTGGCCGGGTGGCGGTCTAATTATGTCGGTGGTTATAGAGTCTGACGGCAAAGATGAGTTGTATGAAGGTATACACCCACCAAAGACGCTTAGTCATCTTACCCCCGATGAAATTAAAAATCTGATACGGGAAGCTGGAATAACAGGTCTGGGCGGTGCAGGTTTTCCCACCCAAGTTAAGTTATCTCCTCCACCGGAAAAAGGTGTAGATATTATTATTGTAAACGCCGCTGAATGTGAGCCATATATTACGGCTGATCATCGGCTTTTGTTAGAACGACCGGATGATGTAGTATTAGGTCTTGAGGCCATTATGAAGGCAACAGGTGTTAAAAAGAGTTTTATAGGGATTGAAAATAATAAGCTTGATGCGGTAGATTCAATTAAAAAGGCCCTTCAAGATAAAAAAGACATTGAAGTTGTAGTCTTAGCTACCAAGTATCCGCAGGGCGGTGAAAAACAACTGATAAAAGCTGTTACCGGCCGAGAGGTTCCTTCAGGTGGATTGCCCATGGATGTGGGAGTTATCGTTAATAATGCCGGAACATGTGCCGCCATTTCTAATGTATTAAAAACTGGATTGCCTTTGATTGAAAGGATAACAACAGTAACCGGTTCAGGAATAAAGGAACCGAAAAACCTTTTAATAAAAATCGGGACCCCTTTAATAGATATCATTGGGCAGTGCGGTGGTTTTAAAGGTAAACCGGGTAAAGTCTTGATGGGAGGGCCGATGATGGGGTTGGCTCAATCACAATTGGAAGCTCCGACAATTAAAGGAACTTCAGGACTTTTGGTATTGGAAAAGGCAGATGTAAAATTATACGAACCTTCACCGTGTATACGATGTGCCAGATGTGTGGATGCATGTCCCATAAATCTTTTACCTACAAATCTTGCTAAATTTGCCGAAAAAAATATGTGGGTTGAAGCTGAAAGTTACCATGCAATGGACTGCATAGAGTGTGGCTGCTGCTCTTATGTATGCCCTGCACATATACCATTGACTCAGCATATAAGGATTGCCAAGAGTCATATTATATCATCGAGAAAGAAAAAATGAACAAAAAAAGCAAACTTTATGGCAAGCAATTCTCTAATTTATAAATGAAGTAACGAGATGGGAGGTAATTATCGATGGATGATTACAGGTTAATAACTACATCTTCTCCTCACCTGCATTCAGGTGAAAATATTTCAAGAATAATGTTCAGCGTAGCAATAGCATTACTATTGCCTACCTTTGCTGGGATATATTTTTTTGGTTTTCGAGCCTTGAGTCTTGTTGTTATAACTAGTCTTGCGGCAATGTTGACAGAGGCTATATTTCAAAAGCTGAGGAACAAGCCTATCGCTATATCGGATGGCAGTGCTTTGGTAACAGGTATGCTACTGGCTCTTAATCTACCACCGGGTCTACCTTATTGGATGGCTGTAGTAGGTGCTGTAGTGGCAATATCTCTTGGTAAACAGATTTATGGAGGTTTGGGTTCGAACCCTTTCAATCCAGCACTTATTGGTAGAGTGTTTTTAATGATTACATTTACTACCCCAATGACAACATGGATAAATCCTGTGGATGGTACTACCGGGGCAACACCGCTTTCACTTATGAAAATGCAAGGGTTACAAACGGATTATGCAAAAATGTTAATAGGCAATATTGGTGGTTCTTTAGGTGAAACCTCAGCATTATTAATTATTATTGGTGGTATATATCTTATATATAAAGGATATGTTGACTGGAGGATACCGGCAAGCTTTCTGGGAAGTGTAGCAGTCTTATCAGGTTTTCTAGGCCAGGATCCAATTTTCCATCTACTATCCGGCGGTCTTATGCTTGGAGCTTTCTTTATGGCTACGGATATGGTAACAACGCCACTGAGCAAGTTGGGTAAAATAATTTTCGGTATAGGTGCGGGTCTTTTTACAGTGTTAATAAGAGTCTACGGGGGATACCCTGAAGGCGTGTCCTTTTCAATTCTTCTGATGAATGCTTTTACTCCGCTGATTAATCGATTCACTGTTCCTAAAATTTATGGGGAGGTGAAAGCCGAATGAATCAGTATGCCAGAATGATTATAGTACTCATGATTATTTCTATTGCATCGGGAGCTGTATTAGCCCTATCTTATGAAGTTACAAATCCTACAATTCAAGAGCAAGCAAGACAAAAACTGGAGCAATCGGTATTGACGGTAATTCCCGGAGCTACTAAGATGGAAGAAGTACAAAAAGAAGATATGATGATATATATAGGTCTGGATGATCAAGGGAACAAAAAAGGTATTTCATTTAAAGCAATAGGATCAGGTTTTGACGGCCCTATAGAAATTATGGTAGGTTATAATCCCAAAGAGGGCAAACTTTTAGGGATTGAAATCTTATCTATGAGTGAAACTCCAGGGCTTGGAGCCAGAATAAAGGAAGAGGCTTTCACTAAGCAGTTTAAAGAAAAATCCGCAGAAGATGAATTTACTGCAAAAGAAGATGTGCAGGTTATTTCAGGAGCTACTATATCTTCCACGGCTGTGGCAAATGCGATAAGAACTTCACTGGACAAGATAGTGAAAATATATCCCGTGGGAGGCGATTTTTAGTCATGCAACTATTCAAGGATTTTATCAATGGCATATGGAATGAGAATCCAATATTTAAGATGGTCATCGGTATCTGTTCCGCATTGGCTGTAACCACTGCCGCAAATAACGGTATTGCCATGGGATTGGCGTTGACTTTTGTATTGACATGTTCAAGTATATTAATATCATTACTTAGAAATGTAATTCCAGCAAAGGTAAGAATACCGTGTTATATTATAGTAGTTGCTACCTTTACAACTGTGGTTGATCTTTTTATGAAGGCATATTTTCCATCTCTATATGAGGTTTTAGGGATATTTATTCCATTAATTGTGGTTAACTGTACTGTTTTAGCACGGGCGGAATCTTTCGCCTCAAAGGTTGGCCTTGCAAGAGCTACAGCCGATGCTCTGGGAATGGGTTTAGGTTTTACATGGGCTATCACGCTAATCAGCATGATACGAGAGCTGTTGGGAGCAGGTACCCTATTTGGATACCGAGTGATGTGGGACGGCTTTACTCCTTGGGTTAGTGCAATTCTGCCCCCTGGGGCTTTTATAGTTATGGGAATTCTTGTAGGTTTGATTAATATGATTAATAGAAAAACAGCTAAAGATACTCATAGCCATTAAAGGGGTGTATAAAAAATGGCAAAAGAATTATTTTTTATTATAGTAGGTTCAATTTTTGTAAATAATTTTGTCTTGTCAAGATTTTTAGGGCAGTGTCCTTTTTTGGGGGTTTCCAGCAAAACTGAAACCGCTGTTGGCATGGGTATGGCAACAACTTTTGTTTTAACTATGACGGCAGTAGCAGCTTATTTTCTGCAAAACTATATACTAGCACCATTTGGTCTTGAACCTTTTTTGCAGATAGTGTCCTTTATTCTTGTCATTGCATCACTGGTACAACTAGTGGAAATGGTCATATTAAAAATCAGCCCAACTTTATATAATGCTTTTGGTATTTTTCTGCCTTTAGTAACTACCAACTGCATAGTAATGGGTGTAGCTCTATTAATACCGATGAACAATTACAATCTCATCAAAAGTATTGCCTTGGGATTGGGAGCAGGTATAGGTTTTACCTTAGCCTTAGCTTTGATGTCCGGTATTCGTGAAGACTTAGAGTTTGCTGATGTGCCTGAAGCTTTAAGAGGCCCAGCTATAGTGTTTATAACGGCAGGATTGTTATCTATGATATTTATGGGATTTACAGGTCTGGTCCCATTAGGATAAAAGACTACAGGAGGCGAATGAGATGGCAAATAGTATACTGACTTCCATGCTGAGTATGGGTGGCCTGGGTCTGGTATTAGGTGGAGGCCTTGCCCTTGCGTCAAAAAAGCTGGCCGTAAAGACAGATCCCAGGGTAGATGCCATAGTTGAAGCACTGCCAGGAGCCAACTGTGGTGCATGCGGATATCCCGGTTGTTCAGGTTTGGCAAAATCGATTGTAGAAGGTAAGGCTCCAATTAATGCGTGTCCCGTTGGGGGAACACCAGTTGCTGAGAAAATTGCAAAAATCATGGGTGTTTCTGATATAGACAGTGAGGATGATAAAAAAATAGTCCGTGTTTTGTGTCAAGGAGGAAAGTCCGAAGCCAAGGTCAAATCCGAGTATCACGGTGTAAAAACATGTAAGGCTGCGTCCATGGTAAACAATGGTCCTAAGAGCTGTTCTTTTGCATGTATAGGGTTTGGCGACTGTGTAAAAGTATGTCCAGTTAACGCTATAACCATGGGGGATAATGGTCTCCCTGTTATCGATGGAGAAAAATGCACTGGTTGTGGTCTTTGTGTCAAAGAATGCCCGAAAATGGTTTTGGCATTAACTTCTAGCAAAAATGAAGTTCATGTGAGATGCAGAGCCACCATGAAAGGAAAAGATACCAGAGCCGTTTGCAGTATCGGATGTATTGCTTGCAAACAATGTGAAAAAATATGCCCCTTTGATGCAATACATGTAAAAAATAATGTTGCAGTAATTGACTATGAAAAATGCCGCAATTGTATGTTATGTGTTGAAAAATGCCCAACAAAATCTATTAAATCATTATTTGTTGAACGTAAAAAAGCGGTCATTGATGAAGAAAAATGCATTGGTTGTACACTTTGTGCCAAAAATTGCCCGGTAAATGCCATTACCGGTGAGGTAAAAAAGGTACATGTGGTCAATCAGGACCTATGTATTGGCTGTGGTATCTGTCAGGAAAAATGTCGTAAAGGTGCCATTGAAATGGTGCGAAATGAGTAACACAAAGGATAGAATTACTGACTCCATAATAGACCTCATAGGCATGACTCCTATGGTGAAACTAAAGCGGCTTTCACCTGAAAGCGGAGCAACCATAGCGGCAAAAATTGAATCCTTTAATCCAGGTGGTAGTATAAAAGACCGCATTGCTTTAAATATGATAAAGGACGCTGAGAATAGGGGAATCCTTAAACCCGATTCTGTAGTTGTAGAACCTACCAGTGGCAATACAGGAATAGGTCTTGCAATGGTATGTGCTGTTAAGGGATATCGGCTTATTTTAGTTATGCCCGCATCTATGAGTGTAGAGCGGCGAAAACTTTTAAAAGCATATGGGGCAGAATTTATATTGACACCTCCTGAGCAAGGGATGAAAGGTGCTGTAGATAAAGCCTCTGAGCTTAAAAGAACCAATGGCTATTTTATGCCCATGCAATTTGATAACCCTGCTAATCCCGCTGCACATGAAACGACTACAGCTTGTGAAATACTAATGCAAACTGGTAGTAAATTGGATGCATTTGTAGCGACAATAGGTACCGGAGGTACATTTACCGGAGTTGCAAAGGTGCTGAAATCAAAAATACCACATATAAAAATCATCGCAGTTGAACCGGCATCATCTCCAGTGCTATCCGGTGGGGCACCGGGTCCCCATAAAATTCAAGGAATCGGTGCCGACTTTGTTCCAAAGGTATTGGATACCGATTTAATTGACCAAATTATTGCAGTCACCGACGAAGATGCATATAAATCAGTTCGACAGCTTTCAACCAAAGAGGGAATCCTAGCCGGCATCTCCTCAGGTGCCGCCGTTTATGCCGCCCAAAAAGTTGCCAAAGATTTAGAACCAGGGAAATTAGTTGTCACTATACTTCCCGATACCGGGGAACGGTATTTGAGCGTGGAAGGGCTTTTCCCTGAAGCCTAAAAAACCGAAGGAATATTTTATCCTTCGGTTTTTTATGTACCCAAGTTTTCCTTTTAAGTAACCTGCTTTTGCACCGATAATATGCTGATGGCATAATATACTATTGAAAAAGTGAATCAGCTTCTATGCTTTATATAAAATTTCAAGGAGGGATAATATGTCAAATTCCAAAAAAGAAGCTAAAGAAAAAAGCTTATTCGTTAACTATAGGCTTGCTGAAGCTTACATTCCCATTCAAATTTATGGTGAGACTTTTGACCCCAGAACGGCATTAATGTATGGGACACTTTTCCCGGATTTGTATAGACCTTATTCCATCAGACCTAAAGCATAGTAACGGAGAGGTGATTTAAATGTATTCAAAAGATACGCTTGAGCTGTTAAAGGAAATCATGGCAGTGGACTTTGTAGTCTATGAATTGGGGCTTTTTTTGGACACTCACCCCAATGATCGAAGAGCTTTAGAAGATCATAATAATTTTGCCAGAAAATCTCACCAGCTCAAAACTATTTACGAAGAGAAATACGGTCCCCTACGTATCGACTCGATATCAGGGTTCCCATATCAGTATATAAATGACCCATGGCCGTGGGAAATACGATATTAGAAGGAGGGATATTATTTTATGTGGTACTATGAAAAAAAATTGCAGTACCCAGCCAACGTAGCTAGGACAGATTTGGGCATGGCCAAATATCTTTTTGCTCAGTATGGAGGCCCCGATAGCGAACTTTCTGCAGCTGTAAGATATTTAACTCAGCGTTATACCATGCCGATACCACAGGCTAAAGCAGTACTTACAGATATTGGCACTGAAGAATTTGCTCACTGGGAGATTATAGGTACATTGATATATAAACTTACCGATGGTGCTACTCCTGAACAGATGAGGAGAGCCGGTATGGGTGATCATTATGCCCAGCATGATAATGCCCTTTACCCCCATGATGCAGCAGGAGTTCCCTGGACAGCAGCATATATTCAATCAACCGGAGATCCTATAACTGACCTACATGAAGACATGGCAGCTGAACAAAAAGCTCGAACAACCTACGAGCATCTCAT
>JAQWCA010000087.1 GCA_028706065.1 Tepidanaerobacteraceae bacterium | reverse complement strand
TGAACTGAAAGGAGATAGTCTGCGAAAAAAATATTAGTTATATCTTTGAACTAACAAAACAATGAATGTTTAACAAGGTGGCCGAGTATCACCGGAATCTATGGCCGAGTATTGACCGGAATATGTAGGAAAGTTGTCCGAACATCATCACCAGAAGCTGGTTCCAGCATGTGAACGTCTTCACATACTTGTCTCCACCATACGTCTTGACGATTCCATCAAATATTCGCTTTGGCAAAAAATCAACGAGTTGACTGAAAAGGTACTTTCCGCTATTCATGCATGTCTGGATTATATTCAGACTGCAAAGATGGAGAATCAATTCAAATCGACACGCGCTATTTTTGCTTATAACTAATTGTATAACTACTTATTACAAAGAACTAACCTATTTTTCTTTGGACACTAGTGATGCTTTTTCTTTTATGCATTATCATTTACACAATTTAGTGGATAGTGCCTCAATTTAACTGGAAGAGCCTTTATAAATGGTCCTCAGTGTCCCCTATTTTAAAATCATACAAAACAAGAATAGGATTGTCTTCATCTACAGCGTTATGTATTATTTCCTTTAGTTTTTGATTATTAATTTTATCCTTATTTGTTTCATATACATTTATTTGTCCAACATATTTATTGTCAAAAATGCCTATTGGTAGTGGGAATTTTCCTCCAATACCTAAATCATCTATAACCTCAGAACTTTTTATATTTAATGATTGATTATTTATTTTGTCCCAGATACCAATAAACACTTCCTTTTTCATATAATACTTTACTATTAGCATCGATGCTGATTCATAGGGAATAAGCATTCTTATTCTAGGTTCTGTACCTTCCATCATTTCTTTCATGATATCTCCTGAATTACTATTCTTAATAAACAATTCGGTTTCTGGCATTTTGTTTGGACCGAATTGTAATTCATACTTAATATGAATCGTGTCCTTTGTTAATGAAAATATTTTATTTGAAAAGTAAGGAAAAATACATACCTCATTATTATTCTTATAAAAATTACATTGGCACCCATGAAGAATTTTTCCTGAAGGTTCTGGCTTAATAACATTTTTTATTTTTTCTCCCTTTTCATTTGCAATGATTACATGGGAGTTGGCTTTACGTAATGGATAATAATAGTAATACAAGTTTTCTTTTTCATTATAAGTAAAAGAGGTAGGTGTTTCTAAAGGTAAGTTTATATGGTCAACATACGATAAATCACTTATCGAATACCTCATTAGTTTATTTTGTTGTCTATCATATAGTAACAAAAGATTTTTTTTATCATCAAAATCAAAACAACTAGGGCTTAAATATTCTCCAGGACCTTTTCCAATTTTTGAAAGCTTTCTAAGAAACACTCCATTTTTAGTAAAGACAAATACTGATTTAGTCAGATATGTGTCTAATATGTATATATTTCCCTCATGAAATTTAATTTGATCAATATTACCAAAGCGACTTTCAGAATTTGTTTCAAGTTTTATAAATTTTAATTCTGATACAATCCTAGAGGATTTTATTTTTTGTATTCCTCCAAAATCGATTCTTTCTATAATATTCATATTACTAGTAGAACTATTGCAACTATTTAAAGTTATTAAGACTAATACTATTATTATATATTTCATTCTACTAGTATCCAGCTTCTGGTGATAAATATGTTTGTAATGCATTATTAAACTTTTTTATAGATCATCTAAGATCGATTAAAATACTATTTTGTTTTAGGAATAAAAATTGAGAATCTACAAGTTAAAGAGAAGTAATTCTGTAATTCATAACGTCTAAGTCAAGTATTATTTCTACAGTGCAATTATCAATACAACAATGATTTTTTATAAAAGCTCCCAGTTGCAATAATTTTTTATAGTGACTTTTATTCAATGATTTGGATTTACTATTCTACAATTTATTACTACTCTTGATGTTTGAATGGTATTATTCATATGGATTATTTGTATAACAGAAAGGTTTACTTTCTGTTATACAAATATTAATTAACAGGTTTCGTTACCTGGCTTTGCACAGTTATATCCTCCATCCTCGCGATAAAACCTTTCCCAAACAGGTTTATCTAAATCCTTAACCTCATCATTTGCTAAAGCCTCAACATTCTCCATTATTAAACTACAACTGTTATTTGACCTGTTCTGAATGAATAAAAATGCAGGAACCGCAAGCACTGCGGCTAAACTTAAAACGACTAATTTCTTTTTCATAATCTTTTGTATTTTAATTGATTTCAAGGGTGAATATATATATATATATATATCTTAATATGTGAAAATATATTTGCATATTTGATAAAAATTAATTCTCCTGACACACAAAATGTTACATCGATATAATTACACTGTTTTAAAAAAACATCTTACAATCCTTTCTTTAGGGGCTTTTCTATTTACACTGTTTGTGGTTTTTGGACAAATTCCTGATAATACAATAGTTGCAAAAAGATTTTATTTTACTGTAGTTGTTTCCATTGTTTCACTTACCTCTTTAGGGTTTTTAGTGAAAAATGAGGGGTTGAAATTCTCTTTTACAGATTTTTTCTTCATTGTTTATCTCTTGCTATCCGCTCTATTTGTGTATTTTAATGATGATTTTCATCAAACCAGATATGAAATATTTCAACTATTGGCTGTTTTGTATGTGTGTTGCCGCGTGATATTTTCATCCTATAAAAAAAGCATGGAGATACTTACTTTTTTAATATTGCTTTGCGGAATAGGGCAGGTATGTATAGGAGTATCTCAAGCACTGGGATTTTCACATTCATTAAATTCCAATTTCAGTATAACCGGAACATTTTTTAATCCGGGGCCATATTCTGCTTTTATTGCGGCTTCGTTTACCCTTGCTGCAGGATTGCTGTCTAGAATTGACTACAAATCGAATGATTATATGAAATCCCTCCAATTCTGGGTGGCAGCAACGTGTGCTTTCCTTAGCATAATAATCATACCATCAACAATGAGCCGTTCTGCATGGATATCCATTGTTGCCGTCTTAATTATTATCGTTTGTAAAGAGCTTGGTGCAACGAGGGTTATTAAGAGGCTAATCCAGAGATATAGATATAATACTATTATTGGTCTTACGCTTATTGTAGCAATCACCTTGTCTCTTTTTGCAGGAATGTACTATATGAAAAAGGACTCGGCAGATGGGAGGGTCTTGATTTGGAAGAATACCATAAGCCTGATTAAAGAAAAACCATTAACCGGGGTCGGATTCGGACAGTTTGGGGTAGCATATGGCAATAGGCAGAGCGAATATTTCTCCTCAGAAGAGCGTAGTCTTGATGAGGTCAGAGTTGCAGGAGTCCCACAATATGCTTTCAATGATTACTTGCAAATGGCAGCAGAGCAAGGCATCCCCTCTGCTCTTTTATTTATTGCATTCATTATATTTGTAATCATAAGTCTTGTGAAAAGCAGATCCATATTGTTATACCCTTTCTTAACCCTTTTGCTTTTCTCATTGACCTCTTACTCCTTGAATGTCCTTCCTGTCGCAATTGTCTTTGTGTTGATCACAGCGACAACTCACGACGGGAGTTTTATACTAATCAATAATCGGAAAATTAATATAGTTATTTTCTCTCTCTTGATGGTGACAGGCATTTTTGTGTCCGGAAGGCAATTTATCAATAACATAGATAAATACAGGGCATACAAGGATTGGAGTGAAGCTCAGATCCTGTATAACATGCAGTATTTCGAAGAGGCATCAAAGGATTATAAAAAAATATATGTACACCTTAAGGATCAGGAGAAGTTTCTCTTTGAGTACGGGCGGTCTCTTAACCAAATCAAGGAATTTGAGGAGAGTAATCAAATATTACTATTAGGGACAAAAATAAGCGGTGATCCAATGTTTTACAATGTAATTGGAAATAATTACAAATCATTGGGGCTTTTTAAAGAGGCTGAAGCTTCTTACAAAAGAGCTTATTATGGCGTTCCAAACAGGCTCTATCCACTTTATCTGCTTTCAAAACTATATTATGACACCGGTCAACGCGAAGAATTTTACATTTATTCGGACAAGGTACTAAATTTTGACCCTAAAGTTGTTTCTCCGGCAACAAGAGAGATAAAATCAGAGATCCGTGAGCTAACCTACAAATTCAGTCAAGAGAATGAAAAAGAAATCAAAAAGTAGATATAGCATAATAAACACCCTCTTTTATGGGATACTGTCTGCAATAAGCATAATCCTGCTATATTTTTTATTGCGGCTTTTTGTTGCGGACCAATTCCCCGTTAACACTCAATCAATGTCTCCTACAATCAAACCCGGGGATAGGATTGTTGTGAACAAACTCATTTTTGGACCGAGGATTTATAAAAGCCTCGACTTCTCTTCGGACAAGGGGTTAAAATCATTCCGGATAAAAGGTTACCGGGGAATCCGTCATAATGACATCATTGTATTCAATTTCCCATATAGTAAGAACTGGAGCAGCGTATCTTTCAAGATTAATTATGTCTATACAAAAAGATGTATAGGATTGCCGGGTGATAGTCTTTCAATCGTAAACGGTTTCTATAGAAACAACAACTTCACTGATAGTTTGGGTTATTATCCAAATCAGTTGGTGTTGTCCAATAGCTACATGGACAGTATAGACTCCGGCATTTTAAAAGCCTTCCCTTACATGTCAGAGTATATACATTGGAACATAAAATCTTTTGGTCCATTATATATCCCCAAGGCAGGAGATCTGTTGAAAATAGGCATAGAGAATTTAAAGCTTTACAAAGTCCTTATCGAATATGAAACCGGGAAGGAACTCAAGGTGATTGACGGGAACCTTTATTTGGGAATTAAACCATTGAGTTACTATAAATTCACAAAAAACTATTACTTTCTTGGAGGTGACAATGTTATGAACTCAAGTGACTCAAGGTATTTCGGACTTGTGCCCGAAGAGTTCATTATCGGAGTTGTTGGATGGATAATATAGGGGGGGACCTTGCCACAGTTTGTGGTATGTGCATGATTTTAAGGCGTTCTAGAAACTCATTTTTGGGATGTTCAAAAGATGTTCAAAAAACGTGATTTGCATACAGATGTCATTGAGGCACATACCTCAAACTGCGCCAAAGTGCTTGGCCATCTATCTTAAGGGCGCTGGTTTTTCATTATGTTATTTCTACACTAATTTATAAGCGGCTTCAGAGAATAAATTGTCGATTCTTATGACAAACGGATTGTTGTACAACTCCTCGGTGTCATAAACTGGAGATTAGAATCTGGTTGGATTTTGCCAACCTAAGTGACTTATGTTCTTCTTGAATATGTTACTGTTTTATGTTTGTGTTTTCGTTAGAGACAATGAGAAAATCTTAGAAAATTATAAGCTCCTTCTAACCTTCTCTTATAACAAATATGTTTTTTGAAATATATCTATTAAGAGCCTTTCATCAGGGGGTGATTTTCTCTCTCTCCACTCCATCCCGATTCGAGGTCGGATGACTTTTTTTAAGTACTTCCCCTTTTTGACCAGTCTGGCAAAATAACCACAAGTTCCTTATCTACAGGAAATATAACAAGAATGTACCTGAATTTGTTCCGAATAATCTATTTATCCGGCATCGGCAATTAATCAACTTTCTCCAGGTCTGAGGCTCCTGAAATCTGTGACGAGATGACCGGAGTGCCTTTATATTTAACCCTTGACCCTCCTGAGCAATTAACGTCAAGTGTGTCTGATATCGATATCTCAAGAGAGGTGCCGCCTGAAACAAGGGCTTCGCAATTTCTGGTCAGTAAATCCAAGTGTCTGCTTTTACTTCCGCCGGAGGCATTAAGTGAGAAGTTATCAACTACTCCATTTAACTCAGATCTTGATCCTCCTGAGAGTTCCATTTCAAACGACTTTAAATTTATCTTGCCAAAAATACGGCTTCCGCCACTGAGATATGCTTCTAACTCTTCTCCTCTCCACTCATTGACAAATTCTGCCCTGCTGCCGCCTGATAATGACAACTCATCTAAAACCGGTGTGCTAATATGGATTTTTACATTTGGGTGCCCTGAAAAGTTAACTCCGTCTTTTGCCGAGATTATTAGTGTGTTGTCCACAATTTCTATATCAAGGTATTGGAAAATGTTCTCGTATGTCTCGACTGACATGGACTGAACAGAGTCCTGTGTAAGAACAAGCTGGAATCCGCTTGCTACTGAGACGCTTGAAAAACTTTCCGGATTTATATCCTTTGATATATACTCTCCTTCCGGTTTTACTGAGACCATTCCCGGGAATGAGCAGGATGACATTACTAATATAATCAGCGCTACTGTGAGGTAAAAGATCTTTTTCATTTTAAGTCAGATTTGTGTTCATTATTATTAGACGAATAAGTTGAGCAAATATTACAAATTTCATGTGGAATTTCTGCTTTTTGCAGCCAAAAGTCTTAAGGACACTGGGTTTTCTTAATTTATTATCGATAGCCGCTTTTTATACTATGTAGAAATAACGTCTCAGGGCTGTCCATCCTTTGTCGCTTTGCAGCTATAAGCTTTAAAGACGCTGTTTTTTCTTTTTTTGCAGCTTTTCGAGATATGCAAGATCCAGAAGATAGGCAAGCTCTTTTAGTGTATTGTCTATGACCTTTGGCTTGAGCTGGCACTCCCAGACAACCATTGTGCGCCACCCTATCTGCCTCAATTCATCCCTTACCTTGGCATCTCGTTTAATATTTCTCTCAATTTTGTCCTGCCACCAATCAGACCTTGTCTTAGGTATCTTGAAATATTTGCAGTTTTCGTGGCCATGCCAGAAGCACCCATTGATAAAAATCACCACCCCATACTTCCTGAGTACAATATCCGGTTTGCCCGGAAGCCCCCTTAAATTGACACGATATCTGAACCCGTTCCCAAACAAGAACCTCCGGACAAGCATCTCTGGTTTGGTGTCCTTGCCCTTTATCATGGACATGTTGTATGAGCGTTTTATTATATGTGGCACTGATTTTTCCATCTAGCTTATTTTTATTCGATTACTAAAATCCTTTTCCTTAGCTCCTCAATTATTATATTAGACAAAAGTCAGTAATTCTGATCTTTAGAAAAATCAGTGCCACATATAATAAAACTTCCGAAAATCGCCGTTGAGGCTGTCGAGCTGGTGGAGGAATTTGGGGACTAGGGAGTAGTAGGTGCTGATGGGAATCAGGCGGGCATTGCTTATTTTTCTGAATTCGTCGGGGATTATTTCCTCTGGGAGTTTTTCGGGCCGATTTTTCTCATTAATGTTGCTGGGGATATACTTCTGATGGTGTGTATTGGAGGGTTTCGTGATGGTGTTTGTTTGGACTATCGGATTGTTTTGAGTAGTGGTGTTTGTTTTGGTGACCCGGTTGTTTTGTTGTGTGGTTATTCCGAAACTTTGGTTCAGCTCTTTAATCTGGAGTGTGAGGCGGTTAAAAACTGAGTCTTTCTGCCGACGGAGGGTTGTGGTGTCCTGGGAGGTCTGTGGCGGGCCGGCGGCGGTATAGAGTTTTGAAAGGGTGTCGCGCGCAGCCAGATAGAGGTTGTTGATGCTGTCTTGTCTGGTCCACATCTCTTTTGCTTTGGACATCTGGTCGGGAC
>JAQWCA010000086.1 GCA_028706065.1 Tepidanaerobacteraceae bacterium | reverse complement strand
GGAGAGACCTGTGGTCTCCCGCTTGTATGACGCATATCTTCTATAATACGACGGAATGCCCCCCGTTCACCCTCGTTTTTCTTCCCACCAGCCAAAGGCTACAATTGCAGAAAATGTTGTTGCGACAGATCCCAGAGAAGTTAGAAAGAGAACCCAGTTACCTCCGGAGGGGAAGACAAACTTCCCATCTTCTTCACTGGCAAGTGTTGTGCCAGGAGGAACTATCCGGTCGAAGACATTAATACCCCCATGTGGAATTCCATTGACATTCTGATCAAACTGAATTTTCACTTTTGGTACCGGGGGTGGAACTAGCGCAGTGTTAGAAGGACTGACCTTTGTAGATGTTGTTCCTATTCCAGGCAGGTTTGTATTAAACCATATTTGCAGTAAAAACGGTGTATCTGATAGATTTGAAACGGTATACACGTTAGTATACAAGTTGATACCAGAACAGATTGGATTTATTAAAGCTCCCCAGGCATTTGTAGTATTGCTAAAAGTTACGGATTCTGTCTGCCCCGCAAAATATTTACCTTGGAGAGATTTTGATAGTGGATTTGGTATACTTACTACTTCAAACGGTCTTTTTGGTAGTAAAGTTAATTCCAAAGAAGCTGACATTGTACACACCCTCTTTTAAGATAGGTTACTTTATTATATTAGGTTTGGATTAAGTGGTGCCAACTTATAGATTAATTAAGTATAGTTACAGACCATGGGGACGTTCTCCACGGTCTGACTTACGATACAGTGTTGCGAATATCTTTAGTTCTGGGTATTTACGACATGATGTTGGGAAAAAGAAGTTATACGACAGACGATATAGGAAAAGATGATCATCTGGGGATTAAAAAGAAAAGAATGTGAATTTTGATTAATAATAATACGAATATATTAATGAAAGAGAAAACTATTCATATTATAGGTGGTGAAGTTATGAGAAAATCAGAAATTGTTGATGAATTTACTTCTGATATTCAGAAAGTATGGAACATAGTTACTAATAATGAAGATTATAAGTGGCGTAGTGACCTTGAACGTATTGAGATTTCTGATAAAGGAAGAACATTCATAGAGTATACTAAAAATGGTTTCCAAACAAAATTTATTATTACTAAAAAGATAGAGTGTAGTCGATATGAATTTAAAATGGAAAATTCGGGATTTAAGGGAAGCATAGGCGTATCTACTGGTGATATTAGAAAATTGGCAAGAAAGTTAGGTAAATCCCAAGAATTAGCAGAACAGCTATGGGAAACAAAATATCATGAAGCTAAAATTCTTTCAGTATTACTTATGGACGAAAAGACAATTGTAAAATAAGATATTGAACGATTAATGATCGATGTTAAATCATGGGATTTATGCGACCATATTTGCAAGAATTTGATTGTAAAACTAGATGATGATTATGCACCTGGTGAATTATATGGTGAGGATACTACAGAACTTAATTCAAAGATTACCAAAATTGATGAGCTGTTTGATGCTAATGACAGCTGTGAGTATGAATATGATTTCGGAGACTCATGGGAGCATGAGATTATCATTGAAAAGCGGTTGAAAGGATACTAAGAAAAATGGTATCCCGGAGTGTCTTAATGGTGCAAGACAGAGCCCCCCAGAGGATGTTGGAGGGACAGGTGGGTATAAGAACTTCCTCAATATTATCAAGGATAAAAAGAATCCTGAGAGAGCGGAGATGCTATCCTGGGCTGAAAAAGACACTAAGGGACCATTTTTGATCCTGAATACTTCAACATAAATGAAGTAAATCGAAGGCTTCTGTATGCACTGGAAGATGATAAGGAGCATGCAGAAAAACTATTAACTGGTAATGGTCTTACTGGAACACTTGTATGGGGATGGTCAGATATCTGTATTGATGTAAAAGGAAAACGCTATACAATGGAACATATCAGTAACCTACTACTTAGGATTGGTGAAGGAAGTAAAGTAACTATACAGGTAGAGCCGGGTAGAAGATATTAGTTTAGATGGTTTCCGACCGGTCAGCTTTTTGTTTGAAACAATGGATGAGGAAGCCACATAAGTTAATCTGCTCGCAAGGCTTTGCGATCAAAATGGAATGGAGGTGAAAGCATATGACGTACGAAGAATACGAACAAAAATGCGATGAAATTCGCATGAGAAACGCAGCTTATCTGGATGAGTTCAGGGAGGATCTGTTTAATGCAGGATTAAAGGAAAAGACGATTGACAGGCATTGCCAAAATGCCAACTTCTATATCAATACGTACCTCCTGAGAGAAGAACCTTTGGAGATGACATGTGGTACAGATTTCTTTATGATAGACGATTTCCTGGGGCATTTTTTTATTCGCAAGTGTATGTGGTCTACTCCCAGTACAATTAAAAGCACTGCAGCAAGTATAAAAAAGTTTTACAGTAGCATGCTGCAACGGGGTAATATTGATGAATCAGACTACAGAGAACTGATTGAAACAATAAGAGATAATATGGATTGCTGGTTGAAAGATTGCGAATCCTATAATAATCCGGATGCTCCCAATCCCTTTGATTTCTTCTGATAATTTCGAACACTAATATTTTTAAAATATCAATTTGCAAGACTAAATTAGACTACATTGGTGTCAAGGGTCTATTTTACTTTTACATTTAAAGTAAGAGAAAAAGGAGTAGATAGAAAACATTCATTTATTAGTCAAGGCCAAATAAGTGTGTAATTTCCCCGGTTATCAGCAAATTCTTCATCTAACTACGGAACCCCACTTTACTAATAAAATAGACAGTTGATTTCGAGTGGTCTACCACAATTTGCTCCTTACCGCTATAACCTCTGCAAAATTCAGGGTCCATAAAAATGAAAGATACTAAAAGCGATGTTGATCTCTATGAAGAAAAGCGACTTAGGCTGCCGTAATGCTCTTTGAAGCTTCCTTTTTGATGATTTGGTAGTATATATCCTGAGCAAAGCGAAGGATATTGTAAGGATTAAATAAGATTCTTCGCTTTGCTCAGAATGACAGACCCTTGAACAGTAACTAGGCCTAGACATTTTTTGCTGAGCTGCATCTAAGGTCTTGACATTTACCCATAACCGCCATATAATGTAACCACATACACCCCGGTGGGGGTATCGAAAAGGTGGCGTGTATAATGGAACAAGATAAAAAATATGATATAACCGGTATGACCTGTGCAGCTTGTTCGGCTGCCGTAGAGCGCAGTGTAAAAAAGGTTCCCGGTGTAGAAGCTGCTGCCGTAAATCTGTTGACAAACAGTATGCGTGTTAAATACGATGAAAAGCAGGTTTCGGATACGGACATAATAAATGCGGTAGTGGCTGCCGGCTATGGAGCGTATTTAAAAACAGAGCATGGAGCAAAGCAAATCACTAAAGCAGAGGCATCTCAAAACCCGATGGAAAAAGAGATAGAAAGCATTAAACAGCGTTTAATAGTTTCTGTTATATTTATGCTGCCTCTGATGTATATATCCATGGGGCATATGATGAATGGGCCGTTGCCCGGGTTTTTATCCGGCATGGAAAATGCGGTATCTTTTGCCTTTGCTCAGTTTCTATTGACGCTACCGGTTATTTATGCTAACCGTAAATTTTTTATCATAGGATTCAAAACCCTTTTTAAAAGGCATCCGAATATGGATTCTTTGATAGCGGTAGGGTCGGGGGCTGCTTTAGCATATGGCATATTTGCTATTTTTAGGATGAGTTATGGTTTAGGTGCCGGTAATATGGAATTGGTTCATAAATATTATCATGATTTGTATTTTGAATCATCCGCTATGATTCTTACGCTTATAACAGTAGGAAAATTTTTAGAGGCGCGTTCCAAAGGAAAAACTTCAGAGGCTATAAGAAAATTGATGGACTTGGCACCCAAGACAGCTACTGTGGAAAAAAACGGTGTACAAGAACAGATTCCCGTGGGATTAGTCGAAACAGGAGATATTTTAGTAATAAAGCCCGGCGACTCACTTCCTGTGGACGGTGTGATAATAGAGGGCCGGTCTTCTGTGGACGAATCTGCTTTAACTGGTGAGAGCATACCTGTAGAAAAACAGGCGGGCGACCGTGTAAGTGCAGCTACTATCAATCAATCGGGTGCTTTCAAGTTCAGGGCTACGCAGGTAGGTGCGGATACTACGCTTGCAAAGATAATAGCCCTAGTGGAAGATGCAAATGCCACCAAAGCACCTATTGCAAAGCTTGCGGATGAGATTAGCGCTGTATTTGTTCCGGTAGTGATGAGCATTGCTCTTATCGCTACTGTGATATGGCTGCTTGCAGGATACAGTTTTGAATTTGCACTGTCAGTCGGGATAGCGGTTCTGGTTATTTCTTGCCCCTGTGCCTTAGGTTTGGCAACACCTGTTGCAATCATGGTCGGTACGGGCAAAGGTGCCGAGCATGGAATACTTATAAAGTCTGCCGAGGTGTTGGAAGTATTTCATAATGTGGACACGATTGTTATGGATAAGACCGGAACCTTGACCGAAGGAAAACCAAGAGTAACCGACATTACCCTTGTTTCTGCAAAATCTGAAGCAGAATTTTTAGAGATTGCACAGACACTAGAGAAAAATTCAGAACATCCTTTGGCAGATGCCATATTGGATTATGCAGGAGAAAAAAATATTTCTTCAAAAGAGATAGCAGGATTTAAAGCTGTCGCGGGACGCGGAGTAGAAGGGTTTATAGATGAGGTCTTTTATGCAGCGGGAAATGATAAATTTATGCATGAAAAAGGGGTTGCCATAGAAACGGTAAAAGAGTTATCATACCGTCTATCTAAAGAAGGAAAAACCTTGCTTTACTTTGCGAAAAACCGTAAACTACTGGGCGTTATCGCAGTTGCAGATGTCCCGAAGGCCACCAGTCGCCAAGCGGTTAACCATTTTAAACAAATGGGTGTTAAGGTGGTTATGCTTACAGGGGATAATATAACAACAGCAGAAGCCATACGTTTGAAGTTGGGGATTGATGAAGCAATAGCAGAAGTATTACCGCAGGATAAGGATAAAAAGATACAGGAGCTTCAGCAAAAGGGGCAAAAGGTCGGTATGATCGGAGATGGGATCAACGATGCTCCGGCCCTTGCCAGGGCTGATGTAGGGATAGCTATAGGAGCAGGTACGGATGTAGCTATTGAATCGGCAGATATAGTATTGATTAAAAGTGATTTGATGGACGCGGTGGGAGCGATGGAGCTTTCCAGGGCGACCATTAGAAATATAAAGCAAAATCTTTTCTGGGCATTTTTTTACAATAGCTTAGGAATACCGATAGCAGCAGGGGTTTTATATCCTGTGCTCGGCATAAAATTGACACCCATGATTGGTGCGGCGGCTATGAGCTTGAGCTCTTTCTTTGTAGTCACAAATGCGCTGAGACTGCGCAATTTTAAGCCCGCTGTGTATAAAACCGACTATGCCGCAGAAAAGATACTACAAAATTATAAAAATATAGAAAGAGGGAAGGAGAAAATGGAAAAAACTTTAAAAATCAAAGGTATGATGTGCAATCACTGTAAGATGCATGTGGGAAAAGCCCTAAATGCTTTAGACAAAGTTAAGGCAGAAGTGAGCCTAGAAGACAATTCAGCCAAGGTGTCAGCATCAAAGGAGATTTCTGATGAGGCATTAAAGCAAGCAGTAAAAGCAGCCGGGTATGAAGTAACCTCTATAGAATTGTAGGTGTAAAAACAGATGAGAGCAGATAAAAATGTGGCGCTAAAAAAGCTTAAGACTGTAAAGGGGCAGATTGAGGGGCTTATCAAAATGGTAGAAGATGACCGTTACTGTATTGATATTTCCAATCAATTGATGGCTTCTATCGGAATCCTGAAAAATATTAATAGAGATGTGCTTGATGCTCACCTAAAGCACTGTGTAACGGAGGCCTTTGCTTCTGATGATCACGCCGATAAAAAGCAGAAGGTTGACGAGATAATCAAAATAATAAATAAACTGGCTTAACATAGATGACACAGAGGGACGGTTGCTGCACACTTCATGGCGCACAGAAATGACCCTCTGTGTTATTTAGATTCTAAAAAATAAAGGACAGGACATTTCAGAATCGGGTCTTAGCCAGTAAGAACAAGCCCTTATAAATGGTGAAAATGCTCAGCATTTGCTGGGAATGTAAGCTATACATAACCTTTATCCCCGCATCTTCCAAGTCCGATTATTTTCCTAGTTCAAGTCAAAAAAACGCCTAATAAGCGAATTGACGGCGAGCAATAATTTACCGCTCATGACCAATTTACTACTTGACACGTAATACGCAGCACGATATAATAAATAAGCACATACTATGTTCAATGTAATATATGGAGGTGCTTCTATTTTGGGTAAAGTACAGGAATATCCATTAACAGAAACTGCATTTCTTATTCTTTTGGCGATGTACCAGCCAAATCATGGTTATGGTGTTATGCAATTTATGATGGAGAAAACAAGCGGCAGGGTTGTTTTTGGACCGGGGACTTTATACGGAGCCATCAACAATCTATCTAAGAAGGGCTGGATTAAAGCTTTATTTGTAGAAAAAAACGAAAGAAAAAAAGACTATATTATTACAGATTTGGGGAAGCTGCAAGTTGAAGCGGAAATGAAGCGGCTAAAAGAAGTGTATGAAATCGGCGAGGAAATTTTAAGGAATGAAGGGGCTGAAACTAATGAGAAGGTTTAGGCTATTTATGAATCCCATTGAGGGACAGGAGCGTTGGTTAAATGAGCAGGCCAGGAACGGCTGGAAGCTATTTAAGGTCGGAAGACTTTTCTATGAATTCAAAGCAAGCAATCCCGGAGAATATCAATATGCTGTCGATTATATCGGAAATAAATCTAACCAAGAAAGAATCAAATACGAAGAATTTATAAGTGAAATGAATATTACCTACTATGAAAAGCCAATCAAACTGGGGCACTTTTCCGTAGGGAAGATAAAATATCGGCCCTTTGCTGACAAAGGTGGGAAAATCGCAACATCAAGAGGCATGATAAATCGAGAACTGTTAATTCTTGAAAAGAAGAACGATGGGAAACCCTTTGCTATTTACAGCAATATCGCGGATAAAATCGAGGCTTTGAAAGAAAGAAGAAAACCGTATATCTATTTCATAGTTTTAACTCTCTTAATGGGATTTTATATTTATTATATAAGAAAACCTCTTTTCTCGTATACATTGTGGAGTTACCAAAATGATGATTTCAAAGGAATATTAGCTTCTGGTGTATTGCTGGGCTTGTTGAGCATTATATCAGTAATACGGGCTTTGCAGCTTAGTTTGGCTATTCGGGGGTTAAGTGGAACAGTAAAAACTCATGAGTAGCTTTCAAATAGATTATAGACGTTTTGTTTGTTATCTGAATTGCAACTATGGGCTACAATCACATACCAACTGTCATCAAATGACAAGGGGACGTTTCGCTTGTCATCTACCATATCATGCTGAGAGGAATAGATAGAAGGGATATTTTCTTAGAAGATGAAGATAGGAAAAAGTTTTTGTATTATCTTTTAAGAGCAAAAGAAGTAGATGGATTTGAATTATACGGATATTGCTTAATGAATAACCATGCCCATATACTTATGAAAGAAAATGAAGAATTAGGCCAAAGCATTAAGAGAATCACAGTTGGATATGCACAGTGGCATAACAATAAATATGGAAGAACCGGTCATCTCTTTCAAAATAGATATAAAAGC
>JAQWCA010000085.1 GCA_028706065.1 Tepidanaerobacteraceae bacterium | reverse complement strand
ATCATTGCTAAAAGAATCCCCAACGGAGCAAGAGCTACATAATTAGGTAAAGCCCATTTAAAGTTGTTGAAAAAAATCATATAACTACGTTGGTTTTCTAAAAGTGACAGTGCAATAGTTACAAGACCAACATTTACAAAAAGATAGGTAAAAATTAAAATCAATATCCGAAATATATCATTATATAAGTCTATATGGCCTGGGACTCCTCCAATCTTTTCGTATATAAAACTGGAAGTTCCTACCATAATAATATATAAAGCAGTATTAAAAACCGATTTATAGAAAGGCATAATTTTGCGTCGCTTAAATTCTGTAATTACTGTTGATAAAAAAACTAACAATATGCTGATTTTACTACCATAAATTATAATTATACTAAGTACAATTGCAAAGTCTACTGTTACTTCAGCCTTAAATGGCAATGTAACGGGCAGTTGCTGAGCTAATACTAAAATTGCTAAAAAAAACATAAGATTTAAAAATGATCTATATGTATAACTCCATTTAATTGATGCCAACGTAAATAAAAAGAGAAAGGATAAAAGTAATATAGCTATAAAAAAAAAGTTGAAATAATTGGTCTTATGTTTTGTCATAATTCTCACCTTTGTTGTTTAAATAAGGGCCGACAATTGAAATTATACTAAGGTCCTAATCTAAAACTTGCACCACCAGACAACACTAAGGCAAACAACGCCAACAAGATTTTTACAAGTGTGCTGTTGAGTTTCATTTTATAGCCTCCTATTTACGTATGCTCTGCTAACCGCTAATTCAGCAGGCTATAAAATCGCTCCGCTTAGTGTCGGCCCTTAAAATCTATTCTTTGATCATTAAGCTTATTCTTCTGTTTATAGCACTTAATACCGCTGCTACTACTGCCTCATAGGTATCTTGCTTAACTAGTGCACCGCCCAAAAGATGTTCGTCTTTTTCACCAACTAAGATGGAAACTAAAATGGCCACCGCTTGGTTATTGCCAATTTTAAATGTGTGCACATCTTCCAAGGAAAGAGCAAAACTTTCAGAGAGGAATTGTTGAATTGCTTTGAGTGTAGCGCAAGCTGTAGTTCTCATGCGGCTTTGAAAAGATGCAGCACCGCTTTCTGCACCTTCATAAATATTTCCATCCGGATCGCTAAGAGATACCTTTACTTCAAGACTATGATAGGATTTATTCGTTGAAATTCCTTCTATCCTAAGTCTTGTCTCTACTAATCGTTCATTTTCTCCGTTTATCTGGGCGACACTAATCTTTTTATGGTCGATTTCGGAACCCATGGAAGCTATCAATGTTGATTCTATATCTCTTACAATCTGTTTTGGGTTCCTCTTAGACTTTGAAACAACATGAATTTCTGATATTTTACCGTCAGATCCGGTAACAATTTTTGCTGACACAATATCCTTTATTTTTTTTATTAGTTCTTCACAATGTGAAATGACTTGATCTTTCTCAACATAATCATTCATAAAATCACCCCACGCTTCATATAATCTAAATTCGACTTTTTATTGCTAATTCCTTCTAAAAAAAGAAAAAAAGATAGCCTACCATTTAGGCAGGCTATCTTAATCCTAATTATTATAAAAGTTCTGGTTCTATCAACCCAAAATTCCCATCACGTCGTTTATATACTACATTTACTTCATTAGTTTCAGCATTAGAAAAAACAAAGAAATCATGCCCTAATAAATCCATTTGCATTACTGCTTCTTCTAAATCCATAGGTTTTAAAGCAAATCGCTTTACCCTAACAATTTTCGGCTCGCTATCTTCAGACGATTTCGGCTCCTTGCCGTTGTATTTAAATGGACTCTTCTTTATACTACGAGATATCTTGGTTTTGTATTTTTCTATTTGTTTTTCTAACTTATCCACCACTACATCTATAGAAGAATACATATCATGGGTTTCTGTTTCACCCCGCAGTAACATTCCATTGATGGGCATAGTAACTTCAGTAATGTGTCGATCCTTCTCTACACTCAGGGTTACTTGAGCTTCTACATTGTTCTCAAAAAACCTCTCCAGTTTACCTACTTTCTTTTCCGCATACTCTTTTAAAGCTTTTGTTACAGTAAAATTTTTGCCACTGACATTTACCTTCATACAATACAACTCCCTTCTGGGAATTTTTTTTATAAAATGCATTATAACTAATGCATTTTAACATGATTATAATGTGAGATTAACCAATACATTTGTTTATATGTAAAATAAGTGTTATATATAGTATTCCCTGTTTGCATAAAAAATCCTTCTTAGGCTAATACAAATTTAAAAAGCCCGGAGTAACCCGGGCTTAATTTTCAGCTATAGTATTGTTACATTTGCGGCTTGAGGGCCTTTCTGTCCTTCCACCACATCAAACTCGACAGTATCTCCTTCTTTTAAGGTTTTAAAACCATCTTGCTGAATAGCCGAATAATGGACAAAGACGTCTTTGTCACCTTCAACTTCAATAAATCCATAACCTTTTTCTTGGTTAAACCATTTTACTTTACCTTGCAATTATTCATTCCTCCTAAATACTAAATAGAGATGGGCCCTTCTTTTTTCAATATATCACACCGAAAAAGCAAAGTCAAATCAAACTAACTCGATAATATTGACTTTTATTTAGCAGATGTTATTAAATATTCATATAATAAATTAGTAAGATCAGTAAGAAAGCTTGTTATAAGGGGAATATATATGTATCAAAAAAACACTTTAGAAAAGCTTAAAAATTTTTTCTATAATTTTATAAAAAAAAATAAAGGGCAGCAAAAAGACATGGTGGAGGTAAGTCTTCCGGGTCTTTATATCAAGGTTAAAAGGAATATCAATTTAAAAACGCCTCATGAACTATCTGTAATAATCCCTCGTGCTCAGATGAGCAAAAAGTGTCTTAACGAAAGTTGCAGCAAATACGAATATGAACTCATATACAGTAGTATCACCATTGTCCATGCTCCAAGACACCCTCTGGCAGAACCTTCTCAGGATATTGCCAAAAACATCTAATTATCCTTAGTCATAAAAACAACTTCCACCTATAAACTCTCTAATAATTGAAGTTAAAGGGATGTCTTTTTCATCATTGATTGGTTCAAAATACTCTAGAAATTTCAGTAGATGTTTTGCCTTTATATATTCTGGATCCTGTGGTTTGATTTGTCTTAACAATGGCTCCACATACTTTTTTAATATAGACACTTCATACACTAAAGCTGAATTAAACATTACATCTGCCTCTTCTTGATATGGGAAGATGTTTTTTTCTGCACCTTTTAGAACTGATGACCACATTGAAATAGTCTTTTTCGCATCGGCTGACCTACTCCAACTATCCCTTACAAGTCGCCTTAGCAATCTCGTATCAGTAGTGGAAATACGGTTATGGTTATCTATACTAAGTTGGGTTAAAGCACTGACATATATTTTAAATTTGTTTTCCTTTGGAATCGATTCCGTTAAGCGCTCATTTAACCCATGGATCCCTTCAATTATAATGGGCTGATCCTTTTCTATTTTTATAGGGAACTTTGAATATTCTCTTTTCCCAGTATGAAAATTGTATCTTGGAAGTATCACTTCCTTGCCTTGAATCAGCTTGGTTAAATGCTGATTAAATAGGCGCAGCTCAATAGCCTCCAATGCCTCAAAATCCGGTTTACCATCCTCGCCTATTGGAGTTTTGTCCCTATCTATAAAATAATCGTCCAATGAAATCGAAATCGGCCTAAGGCCATTTACCATAAGCTGCACTATAAGACGCTGTGCAAAAGTAGTCTTGCCCGACGAAGAAGGACCTGCAATAAGAATTATTCTTAATTGATCACTGTTTTTATTAATACTATCGGCAATTTGAGCTATCTTTTTTTCATGAAGGGCTTCTGCTATCCTAATAATTTGTCCACTCTTACCAGATTTTATATGGTCATTTAACGCCCCTACGTCAGGAATACCCAATATATGGCCCCAACGATCTGACTCTCTAAAGATACTGGAAAGTTTAGGTTGCTCATGATATTTGGCTACATGTGTTGGATTTGACCTGTTTGGATACTGAAGTATAATGCCAGGTAGATAGAATTTCAGTTTAAACCATTTCAAAAAACCTGTGGAAGGCAGCATATATCCATAGAAATAGTCCTTCATGCCATCCATTTCATATATATTTAAAAACATATTTTTCCGATATTTCAATACTCTTACCTTATCTTCCATTCCAGCTTTTTTAAACATACTTAAAGCATCATCAATGGGCATCTTGTATTTTTTTATAGGTAAATCCTGTTCAACTAACTGATGCATTCTATTTTCTATTAATTCAACATCATCCTCACTTATTGGCTCACTCCTCATTATTTCACAGTATAAGCTATTACCCAATGAGTGTTCAACGTGAACCCGGCAATCTGGAATAATATCATAGCAAGCCTTGACAAATAGAAATATCAAAGACCTGAGATATATTTTCATTCCCACTTCTGTTGACATATCCAAAAATTTAACTGTTGCATCTTTATCTAAATTATACGTTAGTTCCCTTAGATTATCATTGACAACAGCAGCAATAACAGGATAATGAATATCATGCTTATAAACTTTTGCCAATTCTAGCAAGGTTACAGGTCCATCGATAGTTGTTTCACCGATATCTTTTATAGTTATTTTCATAACACGTACCTCTTTTCTTGTTATTTGCAGGTATTATCGGCTTGCTCCACCGCCCCCTCCTGAACCGCCGCCAAAGCCCCCTCCACCAAATCCTCCGGAGCCACCTCCGAAACCGCCGAAGCCTCCGCCTCCGCCGAAGGGACCGAAGAATGGGCCATTAAAAGGGCTTCGACGATAATTTCGCCTTCCACCCTTTCGTCTAAGCGAAAGGACTATAATAATAAAGATGATTATACCAAGTAAATTCCCTAAAGATATATCGTTATCATCCTTAATGGAGTAATCTTGTAAATTTGCAAGTTCAGCACTTTCTAAATCAAGGCCATATTCCTTTGCAACTTCAGAGGAAATCACCATGAAAGAATCCTTGATGCCCTTAGAATATTCGCCTACATCAAAGGCCGGTAAAGCGAAATTATCAAGAATTGACCCAGCCTTACCATCGTTTATTACTCCTTCAAGGCCATATCCTACTTCTATCCGAATACGTCCCCTTTTATTATTAACAAGGCTTTCCTTGTTAACCAAGATTAATAACCCACTATTTTTTTCTTTGTCCCCTATACCCCAGTTCCTTAGTACTTTAAGTGAATAGTCCTCTAGTTCCATCCCGGATAGGTCATTGACGGTAACAACTACTATCTGTGCTTTGGTCTTGTCATCCAAAACTTTTGCTATTTTTCTCATTTCCTGTTCATCAGAGTCGTCGATAAGATTTGCGTAATCGAATACATACAAGTTCTCACTCGGTTTAGGTGGAACTGGTTCTGCCAAGACTCTTGCTGGACATAGCCAAGTAAGACTTATAATCAACACTAAAAAAATCATTAGCAGAGTTGTGTTAGGCTTTTTAATTTTATTTTGTTTTAGAAATTCAATCATTTAAGCCACCACCTTAGAATCAATCCATGAAAGACAATGTTGTTATTCACTATCATTGTTAAAATCCACAGTTGGTACCTGTTTTGCATTTTCTGCAGCCTCAAAGTAATCCTTTTTTTCAAAACCAAACATTCCGGCAATAATTACTGTCGGAAATCTCCTTATTTTCGTGTTAAAGGTCTGCACAGCATTATTATAATCCATACGAGAAGTTGCTATGCGGTTTTCGGTTCCCGCCAACTCATCGGATAATTGCTGAAAGTTAGTATTTGCTTTCAGGTCCGGATAATTTTCCGCTATAGCTAAAAGCCTTGAAAGTGCTCCGGAAAGTTCTTGGTCAGCCTCTGCTCTTTCGCTCATAGAGCCTGCGCCGATCAGTTTTTCTCTAGCCCTCGTTACCTCAGTAAATATCTTTTCTTCATGTGATGCATAACCTTTGACCGTATTCACCAAATTAGGAATTAAATCCATTCTTCGCTGAAGTTGATTTTCAACTTGACTCCATGCATTGATAACACTTTCATCAGCTGTTACAAGACCATTGTAGCTTGAAAAAACAAACAAAGCCGCCATAGCTATTATGACCACTATAGCTATTAAGCCTTTAAATCCATTTTTCAATGAAAACCCCTCCTGAATTTATGTTATATATTTTATTATACACGAAAATCCTGATTTCTGGGGTGAATATATTATTATTTTTTGAGGCAACTTTAACTGCCATGTTATCGCCGACTCACTATAAAAAGGAGCTGTTTTAAACAGCTCCTTTTTATAGTATATATATTTACTTTAACATAGTTTTACTTAATTTTGCAAGATTAATTTTAATTCGCGAAACTCCAGTATGAATTGCCGCTTTTGCTACGCTACACGCTACCTCAGCTGCTACTCGGCGATCAAAAGGTCCGGGAATGCAGTAGTCTAAAGCTTAACTATTTTTGAATTGCTTTAAAGATAGCCAGGGCAAGCAGCAATGTTCCAGGTAAACACTTGATTATAATCTTCTTAGAAAAAAACAATTTTTTACACCCGATACAAAGCCCCACCGATAAAAATAGTAGGCTTGTCACACTGATTAAAATCGTGGTCCATATTATTTGAAATCCCGCAGCAGATGCGCCAAAACCTGCTGCAAAAGCATCTAAGGCAAGAGCTATACCAAGCAAAAGAGCTTCCTTGATATCAATAACCCCTGAAGTATCAGTATCAGCAGCAATGGGCTCTCTTAAAATTTTTACAACAAGTCCTAGGGTTGTTATTCGAAAAATTGCTATAGTCTTTTTATCTTTTTCATTACTTTCTCTTGAGAACGCCTCCAGTAGAGACCATATACCTATGACCGATAACAAAGAAACCCCTATTATTTTGGCTGTAGTTGGATGAAAAAAACTCATTATGACATTCCCGAAATTCATAGCTGTTACAAAGGCTGCAGAAGTTGCCACTACAATTATTAGTTGTGAAAACAAAGGAATTTTTATACCTTTCATTCCGTAAATAATTCCCACTGATAAACCATCTATGCTCACAGCAATTGCAAGGATAAGCCCCATAAATATATCCAATCAACCTCTCCCCTTTTAACCTACGATATATATATATTTATCAAAATTTCCATTAAATTTTTAATTCCTTTGTTTTAGCTTTTAACACCTCTTCTTGTAAAAGCTGCCATATCTCTTTGAATAATGCAACAAAATTAGGTGATGAACGTAATGATAAAATATCTCGGGGTCTTGGAATATCTATGGGAACTATAGCTTTTACTTTTCCGGGATTGGCTGTCATTACCATTACCCTGTCTCCTAAAATGAGAGCTTCGTCTATGCTGTGTGTTATGAAAATGGACGTTTTTCCACTGCCTTCCCATATTTTTAAGAGTTCTTGCTGAAGAATAAGCCGGTTTTGTTCATCAAGAGCTCCAAAAGGCTCATCCATCAGTAATATTTCGGGATCACTTACAAAAGCCCGTGCCACATTAATCCTCTGCTTCATCCCACCGGATAGTTGGTGCGGAAAAGCATTATCAAAACCGGCAAGGCCCATTAATCTTAAATAATGCCCGGCTATCTCCCGTCTTTTTGCAGCTGAGATCCCTCTTATTCTCAAGCTATAAGCAACATTTTCAACTACTGTCATCCATGGAAATACCGAATCTCCCTGAAACACCATTGAAGTCAAAGGCTTTTCCGGATTTTTTGACCTCATAATCACTTTT
>JAQWCA010000003.1 GCA_028706065.1 Tepidanaerobacteraceae bacterium | reverse complement strand
AATATTTTTTATCTAGGAAGGGATTTTTAGAAATTTTTAATTGGGGATGACGGACGATTTTTATTCTTTTCATATTTATAAGACTATAGTCATCTGTCATGAATAACCATCTTTTCATATCCTTTTCATGCCAATATTTATTAAGTCTCCACCAGCTACCTTTATTGGGATGTCTGTGTTTTGCCCATTGCCTTAGCAATAGATATAGTGTGTTATTTATGGATGAAAATGCTTGGCTAGCAACCACATGTCTATGATAATTAGACCATCCTCTTATTACTTGATTTAATCTAAAAATTAGTTGGGATTGAGTGAGTGCTTTTCCTTGTTTTAGAATAATGGTAGAACATTTTTTTATCAGAGTTTTTATTGAATTCCTTGAAGGTTTAATGATTAATTTCCCTTTAAACTTACGAAATGTCCACCCTAAAAAATCGAATCCTTTATCTATATCAGTAATTATCGTTTTCTCTTCGGACAAAGTTAATCCTCTGCTTTGAAGAAATTCACTTACCAATGACGTCCAAGGGGACAGTCCCCCTGGTTATCATAAAATCCAATTTATAGTTTATAAAGAAAGTAATACAACCTAGTCTTACAGAGTAAGTTATCCTGGCCGTAATAGTTGATTAACGACATAATTTTGTTTAATAACAATGAAAAATAGGCATCCATACAATTTTGACAGATACCCTTTCACTTGCACTCCAATGTTAATTTGCTATTTTCGATTTCCCAAACAAGGAGAAAAAGACTTCTTAAGAAAAGAAGCCTTACTGTAAATTACCTTTCATTAGCCGGTTCAATATTGATTTTTTTACCCTTTATCTGATTGTTTTTCATTGTGCTTAGAACATCTGCGGCATATTCGGTAGGTACCTCAACAAAGGTAAACTTATCATATATATCGATAGTGCCTATGAGTTTACCAGGTATACCCGTCTCTCCGGCAATAGCTCCAACTATATCTCTTGCTCTTATTTTTTGATTTCGACCCACATTTATAAAAAGCCTGGCCATTCCCGGAGAACCGCCGGTATTTTCCAGATTATCATACGACTCCTCTTCACCGTCTTTACCTAAAGTCATCTTGAGCAGGGCCGCAGCCAAGTCTAAGGATGCATAATCCTCCTCCATCAGTCTTTCAATCCATTGCGTATATTTGCCTAAACCCCCCGCTTCAATTACTTGTTTTACTTTTTCCATCATCACGTTCATTCTGGTTTCTTCTACATCAAGGATAGTAGGAATTTCCCGCCGAAGGATTTTTGTCTTGGCATACCTCTGTATATCCTTAAGTTTGTAAATATCTCTTCCTACCACAAAAGTAAAAGCTTTACCGGTCCTCCCCGCACGGCCGGTTCTGCCTATTCTGTGCACATAATATTCCTCATTTTGCGGCACATCAAAATTCACTACTGCATCCACATCGTCCACATCAATGCCCCTCGCAGCCACATCAGTAGCCACCAGTATATCAATGGCACCACTTTTGAATTTGCCCATGACTCTGTCTCGCTGAGACTGAGACATATCTCCATGAAGCCCATCAGCTGAATACCCTCGAGCCTGAAGTTGTTCAGAAAGTTCATCGACTTTTCTCTTGGTATTGCAAAACACCAGTGCTAAATTCGGGTTGTAAAAATCGATTAGTCGTGATAAAGCTTCTACTTTATCCCTCTGCTTAACTTCAAAATAGTACTGTTCGGTACTTGGAACTGTAAGCTCTTTGTGCACTACTTTAATAAATTGGGGAGTTCTTAAATATCTTTCAGCAAGTTCCAAGATAGGCTTGGGTATGGTAGCCGAAAATAAGAGGGTCTGCCTTTCTCTAGGAACATCCTGCAAAATCTTTTCAATGTCTTCCCTAAAACCCATGTCAAGCATTTCATCGGCTTCATCCAACACAACCATCTTTGTATTATGCAACTTCAACGTATGCCTTCTCATATGATCCATAACCCTGCCAGGGGTTCCTATGATGATTTGGACACCCTTTTTTAGAGCATGAATCTGCCGTTCAATGGGTTGCCCCCCGTAAACAGGTAAAGTCCTGATTCCTTCTTTATATTTGGAAAGGGCTTTTAATTCCTCCGCTACTTGAATGGCCAGTTCTCTGGTAGGACACAAAATAATAGCTTGTTGACTTCTATCCTGGGGATTTATCATGTCAAGTATAGGTAAACCAAAAGCCGCTGTTTTGCCAGTACCGGTCTGAGCTTGGCCTATAACATCCCTTCCCTTGTAAATATAAGGAATTGATTGAGATTGAATCGGCGTAGCCTCCTCAAAACCCATATCATTAATAGCCTTCAATAGTTCATTCGATAAGTTTAGTTCTTCAAATTTCATTTGTGACATTTACATTTCCTCTCAACTGTGTTCTGATTTGTAATATAAGGTAGTCTATATATAATCAGTATTTGCATTATAACAGTATTTAATGTTTTATACAATGTTTTTTATTATTTTAAAGGTTATTAATCCTAACGCCCCAAATCGTCCCAATGCCGTCTTGCTTCATAAAGTTCTGCCAGGGAACCGGCTTTATTTTTTGTCTCTAGATATCCTTTTAATCTAGCCAGTGAGACATCAATCCCGTTTATTTGATCTCTTTGAACACTAAATTGGATCCAAAGAATTTTTTTCTTCCAAATATACTCCAGTTTTTCGGCAAAGTCCATAGCTTGTTCCCATTTTTCTTCCTTAATATTAGCTCTAGTCTTCTCATAATATTTTATAAAATGGTGATCTTCTTCACCTACGACGTTTTTTAAATAAATACCCCCGTTCATAACAACAAAAAATAGAGCTAAGGCTAGAATCGGTATTAAATAAAAGATAAACTTTCTCATAAGCAGTCTCCCTCACCTTTTAATTTGGCCCTGGATAATCACTGATGTCTGTTAAGCGTTTTAGCCTATCAATATATGTATCAACAAAAAAACTTCCACTGGGAGTAATAGTAGCTAAAAAAACTTCCGAAACATTATTTATTCCTTTTGTTGTAAGTTGTGAATCCAACCATTCTTCAGTTAAACTCAAATCCTTAAGGTTTTGTT
Organism: Tepidanaerobacteraceae bacterium; assembly: GCA_028706065.1. Classification (GTDB taxonomy): domain Bacteria; phylum Bacillota; class Thermosediminibacteria; order Thermosediminibacterales; family Tepidanaerobacteraceae; genus JAQWCA01. The sequence continues at coordinate 28,914 of JAQWCA010000003.1, read as the reverse complement.
TGACTATTTGACCGTCGTAAATCAGCTCTGTTCCCATACCATTAGGTATAGAGGGTACATTCATGTGCAAGGGCGTAACTGGTTGAAATTGAGGTTTTTTTAATACCGAAAGCTGCCCATTGGTTTCCAGAATAGCAAATTCTACTTCATTTAGATCAAATACCCCTTTGTCTCTTAACTGTTCCATTAAATCAGAAGCTCTGTAACGTGCCTTTTTCATTGCATCTTCCATTATTTTGCCATTCATTACAACAGCAACAGGTTCTCCATCTACATACTTGGAAGCATATCGCCAATTTTCGGATATCAACTGTAAAGCTAACACCGCTATCGTCCAAACTACAAGGCCAACAAAATGAACCCAGGCCCTGCTGTTAAGTTCCGTTGTTAGGGTTGCAGCTATGGAGCCAATAGTAATACCTAAGACATAATCAAAAAAGGTAAGTTGACTGATTTGTTGTTTTCCAAGTAATCGGGCAAAAATAAGGAGAGAAAAAAAAGCTATAATTCCTCTTACTATTACTACTAGAGTTTCATTCAATGATCTCACCCTAAAGAATTTGCTTTATATATTTTCCCCTGAATTTTGTTTTAAAATACGAAAATTTTACTTTATCATCTTTACATTAGAGTATTATAATATTATAATATACTCATATAGGACTTTGTGAGGAAGTGAACAAGTGAGTTATAGAAGCGATTTATATCAAAAGACTGCCTTGGTTCTAAAGGCATTGGCGCACCCGATAAGGCTTTGCATTGTTCACGGATTGTTAAAAAAAGGCCCTTGTAATGTTTCATGCATGGAAAATTGCATAAAAGCTTCACAATCGGGGATTTCTCAGCATCTGGCAAGGCTAAGATCTGCAGGGATTGTTAAAAGTGAACGCTGTGGTAATGAAATTTATTATGAAATAGCCAGCGAAGACATCAAGGATTTAATTGTTTCGATTTTTAATGAAGATGAATAAACAATAATTTATGGGGAGGTAATGTATTATGAAAAAAATATTGATAGTAGGCGGAGTTGCAGGCGGTGCTACCGCTGCTGCAAGGTTACGTAGGTTAAATGAACATGATGAAATCATAATTTTTGAGCGAGGCGAATACATATCCTTTGCCAACTGTGGGCTTCCTTATTATATTGGTGATGTCATTACCGACAGAAAGAAACTACTCGTTCAAACTGTGGAAGGAATGTCCAAACGATTCAATCTTGATATCCGCAATTTCAGCGAGGTTATATCAATTGACAAGAAGGCTAAAAAGATTAAAGTGAGGTCTACAAAGACCGGCGATACTTATACAGAAAACTACGATGTATTGATATTATCTCCGGGAGCAAAACCTTTTAAGCCCAACATCGAAGGTATAGATGAAGCAAAAAATTTGTTCGTGCTCCGAAATGTCCCGGATACTGATGATATTCGAAACTTTATTGACAACAATAAACCCCAAACGGCCTTAGTAATCGGGGGAGGCTTTATAGGAATTGAAATGGCCGAAAATCTGACTGAGCGCGGTATTAAGGTTACATTAGTGGAAAAACTCAACCAGGTTTTGGCACCTCTGGACTTTGAAATGGCACAGCTTATCCATCGAGAACTTAATACCAACGGTGTAAATTTAATTTTGGAAGACGGTGTGGCCGGCTTTAAAGACGAAGGTAGAAAGGTTGCACTTGAAAGCGGCACCGAAATCGACACAGATATGACTATCCTCTCAATAGGTGTTATTCCGGAGCTTCCCTGCCTGGAGCTAGCTCCTATGGATTTTGCTTCAAGGGGTATTGTACCTGAAAACCCCCTGGCAAAGTCCTGTGGCCTGGCCTTGGGAAAGAGAGGACATATACTAACTACAAAACAGCTTCAAACCATAGACGGCAAAACCGGCCAAGTCATAAAAGATATATATGCCATTGGCGACGTAGCCCAGATAACCGACTTCGTTACAGGCAATGAAACAGCAGTGCCTCTGGCAGGTCCCGCCAACCGCCAAGGCCGTTTGGTAGCAGATCATATAAACGGAATTGATATTGATTATCCTGGTGCATTGGGGAGTTCTGTACTTAAGGTATTCAGCCTGACAGTAGCTTCCACCGGAAACAATGAACGGCAGTTAAAGGCCAAAGGCCTTAAATATAAGGCAATCCATGCCCACCCTGCTAATCACGCCACCTATTATCCCGACGGGGCACAAATCGCTATGAAGCTATTGTTTGACCCAGACAGCAGAAAAATATACGGTGCTCAAGCCATAGGCCCAGAAGGCACCGAAAAGCGAATCGATGTCATCGCCACTGCAATAAAATTCGGCGGTACAATCCAGGATCTTACCGAACTGGAACTTTGCTACGCGCCTCCCTTCTCCTCCGCAAAAGACCCTGTAAACATGCTTGGCTATATTGCTTGCAATGTAGCCAAGCATGTCTATGACATGATTCACTGGCACGAGATTGATGAGATTGTGGAAAACGGAGGTTATTTGCTGGATGTGAGAACACCTGTTGAATTTGATGCAGGACATATTAGTGGTGCTTTTAATATTGAACTTGATGAACTAAGAGACCGGATCAGTGAAATCAAGATATCAAAAGGTACTCCAATTTATGTCAACTGCCAGGTAGGCCTGAGGGCATATATAGCTGTTAAAATATTAAAAGCCAACGGTTTTAAAGAGGTATACAATCTCTCCGGCGGCTATTTGACCTATAAAGGTGCAAAATATGTTGTGAAAAAGACTACTTGCACAAATTAAATAGTATAAATTTCGGAGCCCTTGAGTTACATTACTCAAGGGCTTATTGTAAATGTTGACTTAAATCCTTAAACATTGTAAAATAGAAAAGCAAGCTGATGTGGCTCAGTGGTAGAGCAGCGCACTCGTAATGCGCAGGTCGCCGGTTCAAATCCGGCCATCAGCTCCATAGAAATCAAGGCTTTCGGAATTTTAGCCGAAAGTTTTTTTGTTTTAAGCTTCACTACACCATCTGACCAATTCAATTTGTCCTTAAATATCTGTTCAATATATCCTTAATTTTGCTGTTTATTCCTTTCACATCTACCGATTCTATCTTTTCATTATTTAATCCACATGTTTGTTTTAACTTTAATATGCGATAAACATGTTCATCTAAGATAGCTTCCGAAACAGCGCCATCAGCCACAGCCGACTTTAATGCTTCTATCACCTTGACCTGATTTTCATAGCCATGACATACTAGAATAATATCAGTGCCTGCCATTACCGATTTTACAGCTGCATTGCCAATATCGTAGTTTTTCGTTATTGCCCCCATAGTCATGTCATCGGTGATTATTATACCATCGAACTTTATTTCATTTCTCAAAATATCAGTGATTATAGTTTTTGAAAAAGTAGCCGGGTTTTCTGCATCAATTTTAGGAAGCAGTATGTGGGCCACCATCATCATATCCGCACCATTTTTTATAGCTTTTTTAAAGGGTACCAGTTCAAAACCCTTGAGCCTTTCTAAATCGTGATTTACTACCGGAAGTCCTATATGGGAATCTACTAATGTATCTCCATGACCGGGAAAGTGTTTTACTGTAGATATTACTTGTGATTGGATTCCCTTCATGGTTTGAATTCCCAGCCTGCTGACGATTTTCTCATCAGCTCCAAAAGACCTATCACCTATAACGGGATTCTTTACATTACTGTCGATGTCTAAAACAGGGGCAAAGTTCATGTTAAAACCCAGTGATTTTAATTGTTCACCTATGATGCTCCCAATCTCAAAGGCGAGATTTTCACTGTCTATCTTACCAATAGCCCTGTTAGTAGGTAATTTTATAAATTCATCGGGCATACGGGTAACCCTTCCGCCTTCTTCATCAATGGCAATAAATAGTGGAAATTTGTTTTCATGGTTAGCACTTTTTAAAGAGTTTATAAGATTTAAAGTTTGAGAAACATCTTTGATATTCCGTTTAAATAAAATGAATCCACCGACTTTATACTTTTCTATCATTTCTCGGGAAATATGGCCGCTTTCATAGCCTTCAAATCCGACCATGACCATCTGACCTATTTTTTCATCTACGGTCATTTGCTCGATTTGTTTTTTCAAAGAATTAGCGTCGGTGTGTTGGGAAGTATGGTCAGTACGCCCATTATTATCAATGCTTTCCCCTGTATCAATCTTATTTACACAACCATACATAAAAATCAACAGTACTATAATTAACAGTAAAAGTTTATTTTTCATACTCACTTATTCACTTATCTTTTTCTTAGCACTTTTCCCGGTATTGCACCGGTGTGTTGCTGATTTAAAATAGCAGGTTTTCCGTTTACTAAAACATGGACCATCCCGGTGGAGTAGTGATGTGGATCACTATAGTTTGAGGTATAGTTTACATTCCAGTAGTCAAAGACAGATATATCTGCTTTAAAACCGGGTTTTAATAAGCCCCGATCCCTTAGGCCTAGTTTCCAGGCAGGCATATATGACATCTTTTTAACTGCCGCTTCTAAAGAGATTAGGCCTTCTTCTCGAACATACTGGGATATTATCTTAGTAAAAGCCATATATCCTCTAGGATGGGGCAATCCCTCTCCAAAACCGATTATGGAAGAATCACTGCATATCATAGAAAGATCATGCTGTATGACATATCGTATATCCTCTTCACTCATGCCTCCGGCAAGAACCTGTATGCCTTTTTCTCTTTCCAGAAGATAAAAAATCGTATCATAGGGATCTTTTTGTAGCTCTTGAGATATATCCGCAATGGACTTGCCTTCATATTCCTTGAATTCTTGAGAGGAGGAAATGATTATTCCATCAAATTCTGCATCTAATATTATATTTTCAAATTCAGTGCTGGGTCTGGATAATTCCTGCTTTAGTCTTGCCTTATTATCATCATCTTTAATCATTTCCTTAAAGGCTTCCCCTCGTATCCAGGCCGGCAAGCAATCGTAAAGTCCGGTATTTGAAAATGTGCATGGATAGACATCACAGGTAACCTCTACACCAAACCGCCGATAATATTCCATAAGCCCTAGGGTAGTCTTTAAGAGGCCCCAATTTCTCTTTCCTGAAGCCTTATGATGGGATACCTCAACTCTCACTCCAGATTGTTTTCCTATCTGGATAGCCTCCAACACAGCATCTATTAATAAGTCAGATTCATTCCTTACATGTGTAGCGTAAATCCCCCCATATTCCCTTACTACCTTTGCCAGCTCCGCTATCTCGACAGTATCCGCAAATACACCTGGATCATATATGAGGCCGGTTGACATGCCGAAGGCTCCACTTTCCATAGCTTCTTTAACTAATCCCTTCATGGCTTGGATTTCCTTAGAAGATGGTTTTACATTTTCCATCCCCGCAACACCACCTCGGATATTGCCGTGGCCAATAAGTGTAGCAATATTAATACCTTTAGGGGTTTTATCCAAGAGCTCTAGAAAATCGCCAAAAGTAAGCTCCTGTTTTTGCATTGCCGCCGGCAGTTTTTCAAACATGCGGTCAAACATCGGAAGATTTTTCTTCATGACAGGAGCGCCGCTGTAACCACAGTTTCCGGTTACTAGTGTAGTAACACCTTGATGAATATAATTTCTAGCCAAAGGTTCGTACATAACCCCTATATCTCCATGTGTATGAATATCTATAAAGCCTGGAGCTGCCACAAGGCCGGTGCAGTCCAATTCATTTTTAGAATCCCCGAGGGTTTCTCCTATATCCGCAATGACATCATCAACAATGCCGATATTGCCATAGTAGGCCGGCGCTCCGGTGCCATCGATAATCTTGACATTTTTTAAAAGAAGGTCATAAATTTTTGCCATTTTTCACCTCTCCTTTTGTCATGTAAACACTTAAATATGTCCCACTGCTTCAGGTAACTTGAATCCGCCTATTTCCTCAGCCCTGTGGCAAGCTACCATATGGCCCGGTGATATCTCCTGAAGCTTGGGCAATTCTTGTCTGCATCTGTCGTTACTATATGGGCATCGGGGCTCTAAGCGGCATCCGGCAGGCGGATTTATCAAGCTTGGCGGATCTCCAGCTAGAATAATCTTTTTCCTATGGCGTTCTCTTGGAGAAAACACCGGTGCTGAAGATAACAGCCCCGCAGTGTAAGGATGTTTTGGATTGCTGTAAATTTCATCAACAGTAGCAACTTCCATTAATTTCCCAAGGTACATTACTCCGATACGGTCACTGATGTACCTTACCACCGATAGATTGTGACTTATAAAGACATAGGTCAGGTTGAAGGATGCTTGTAAATCCAGTAAAAGATCTAAGACTTGGGCCTGAACGGAAACATCCAAAGCTGATGTGGGTTCGTCCAGAACTATTACTTCCGGATTTAAGATAAGCGCTCTAGCGATACTAGCCCTTTGTTGCTGTCCACCACTTAACTGATGGGGGTACCTACTTAGCAGCTCACTGCCTAGGGCCACTTTTTCTGTAGCATCCTTTACTAGTTTTTTTATCTTGGAATTTTTATATCCATTTATAAGTAAAGGACGTTTAATCGAATCATAGATTGTAGAGCGAGGATTAAAAGACGCCGCAGGATCTTGAAACACCATTCCCATTCGCCGCCGGATGTTTGCAAGCTCCCTGCCTTTTACCTTAAAAATGTCTTTACCTCCAAAATAGACAGTGTTTTTAGTAGGACGAGTAAGTCCCAATATCAGCCTGGCGATAGTAGTTTTTCCACTGCCGCTTTCCCCTACTAATCCTAAGGTTTCTCCGGGGTATACATCAAAACTTACTCCATCTACAGCCCGGAGGTGAAATGTTCGTTTCTTTATGATACCTTTTGTAAAAGAAAAGTATTTTTTGATATTGTCTACTTTAATGATGGGTTCCACGTTTTTTTACCTCCAGATGACAACAGTAACGGTGATTTTTTTCTGCCTCTTTAAATACTGGAGCCTCAACAGCGCAAATATCTGTGGCCATGGGGCATCTCGGATGAAATCTGCAGCCCTTTGGGGGACTCACTAGGTTAGGTACTGTGCCTGATATGGTTTCAAGCCGGCCTTCTTGCTTTGTTATTCTCGGCAAAGCCTTCATCAAGAGTTTTGTATAAGGATGTAGTGGATTCTCAAATATTTGGTATACATCTCCTACCTCCACGATTTTACCGGCATACATTACTCCTACTTTGTCGGCAATCTCCGCCACCACTCCAAAGTCATGGGTTATAATCAATACAGCTGTATTAAAAGTATCCCTCAGTTCTTTTATGAGTTCCAAAATCTGAGCTTGGATAGTAACGTCCAAAGCCGTCGTGGGTTCATCGGCAATCAGTAGCTTAGGTCTACGGGAGAGCATCATGGCTATCATCACCCTCTGCCGCATTCCACCGCTTAGCTCATGAGGATAGCTTTCGATTCGCTCCTTGGGATCAGATATTTGTACATCATTAAAGATATCCACTACCCTTTTCCAGGCATCTTGCTTTCCGATATTATCCAAGATCAAGCCTTCATAAATCTGTTTTCCTACAGAATAAACAGGGTTTAACGAATCCAAGGGGTTTTGAAAGATCATACCGATTTCCTTGCCTCGAATCTGTGGCATTTCATCCTCCGGTAATTTGACCAAATTCTTTCCATCAAAGATGATTTTGCCTTGACTGATTTCCCCCGGCTTAGGTATAAGCCTCATAAGTCCAAAGGCTGTAGTGGACTTACCGCAGCCCGACTCCCCCACCAATGCAAATATCTCGCCTTTATTTACATCAAAGCTAACACCATCTACTGCATTAAACTTGCCTTCATTTGTATTAAAAGAAATGGATAAATCCTTCACTGAAAGAAGCGGATTTTCCAACATCATACCTCCTCTGGCACTAAACTTTTAGCCTGGGATCCAGTAAATCTCTTAGGCCTTCTCCTACTAGGTTAAATCCCAAAACAGTAAGCACTATGGCTACACCGGGAAATACTGATATCCAAGGTGCCCGTTCCATATATGATATCCCGTCAGATAAAATCAGCCCCCAATCCGGCATAGGTCGTTGAGCCCCTAGACCTAAAAAGCCCAGCGATGTTGTTGAAAGTATAGCTTGGGGAAGGGCTAGGGTTACTAGGACCATTATGGGAGACAATATATTTGGAAGTATATATCTAAGCAGTATACTAAAGTCGCATTCACCAAAAGCCCTGGCAGCCTCAATATAGGGCATGTTTTTAATCGCTTGAGTCTTTGCCCTTACTACCCTTGCAAACTGTGCCCAACTCACTACAGCGATAGCTATTACCACATTATTGAGACTGGGACCTAGCATTGTTACTATTGCCAAGGCCATAATAAGAGGTGGCAGTGACCATGTCAAATCAGTGACAAAAACAATAAACCTATCCAACCACCCGCCATAGTAGCCTGCAAGAAGACCTAGCACAACTCCTATAACGCTCTCTATAATTACTACAATTAAACCCACCTTTAAAGCAATCCTTGAACCATATACTACCCGGCTGAAGATACACCTTCCGTATTGGTCAGTCCCAAATAAGTATTGGGATTGGGGAGGCTTCAAAGCTTGGGCGGTGTTTATGGTGTCATATGGATGTGGTGCCACTTGGTTTGCAAATACAGCCACCGTAAGTATACTAAAGAACATTATCATTCCTATCAAAAACATTTTATTATTAAATACCTGTTTAGCTATTGATTTTATATCCATCAGTTTTCACCCTTCATTTCTAGCCTTACCCTAGGATCCAAATATGCTGTTAAAATATCACCAACAATATTAGATAAAACCGTTAAAATTGCTATGATGAAGATTATTCCCTGCACTACCGGATAATCTTGGCTAGATATGGATTTCCAAAGTAACTGTCCTATTCCCGGCCAAGCAAAGACACTTTCTATGATAACAGACCCTCCTATGAGCCAAGGCAATGATAAGAAAAACATAACTGTAACTGGGATGAGGGCATTTCTGAGGACATGAAAAATCAAAACTTTTTTGTCAGTTAAACCCTTGGCGTAAGCTGTAACCACATGTTTTTCCTTGATGACCTCCAAGACTTCTGTCCTAGTAAGCCTTAATGTGCTTGCAAGTGAAGGTAGGGTTGCTGTCATTATAGGAAGTATAATCGACGCAAAGCCCTTAAATCCCGACACCGGAAGTAATTTCAACTTTATGCTGAATAGAAGCATTAGCAAAATCCCCAACCAAAAGGTCGGAATAGACCAAAATACCACTGAGGAAACTACCACTGTTTTGTCAAATCTGCTGTTTTCCTTATAAGCAGCCCAAAGCCCCAAGGGTATAGCTATAATATATTGAAGCAGAAGTGAGCTGCCTGCCAACAGAAGGGTATAAGGCAGCCGTGCACCGATTAAAACACCGACTTTCTGTCCTGTAGTAATGGAGTTACCAAAATCACCCTTGAGCACATGACCAAGCCAGTAAAAATACTGTACATGTGTGGGCTGATCTAATCCCCACAGTCTTTTAAGTTCTGCTATCTTCTCTGGAGAAACCCGTGGACTTGCTACAAGCTCTATGGGATCTCCGGGCATGAGTTGCATGATGGCAAAAAGCAGAGCTGTCACCGCCAATACCACAAAAACCCCCATTGTCAACCTTCTTACTGTATATTCCATCATATCGCTCATCCGTATTAATCCTCCATTTTGACCTATTATCTCATCTATTTATATAGCTTTTCCCCAAATACAGAAACGGCAATTTTATCAAATAGCTCGTCTCTCTTTTCCTTCGCTAAATCCTGGCGATTTGTCAACATTATAATGGCTACATCTTCATCTACAAACCGGGAAAACTTACAAATATAGCCGATGGTTCCGCCCGTATGCCAAATTTCTTTTAACCCAGGGCGTAAATTAATTTTCCACCCGAACCCATAATCTGTTTTCGTTCCATCTTTTAAGACATGAGGTGTAAAAGCTTCTTGTAGAGTTTTACTTTTAACCAATTTTTCAGTATATAAGGCATTATGCCATTTAAACAAATCCTGCACTGTAGAAATAATGTTGCCATCAGCCCAGCCAATTGCCATCATATCCATGGAGGTTTTTATAAAGCTATCTTTTTCATTCTTTTTATACCCTGATGCCATTTTATCAACTTTTTGATTTGGCATAACTCCTACTACAGTCCTCGTCATGTCAAGAGGTATAAAAATATTCTCTGCTAAAAAATCCCCGAATGATTGTCTTGACACCATCTCTATTATTGCACCTAACATGACATAGCCTGAATTTGAATAGGAATACTGAGTATTTGGCTCGAAATCCAACGCTTTTACGGATTTTATCCAATTTAAAATATCATCTTGAGTTGGGTCTTCTATGGGTAAACCTACGTAATCATCAAAGTACTCCTTAATTCCCGAAGTATGTGTCATGAGATGTCTTATAGTCACGATATTTTTATAGTCGGGAAAATCCGGAAAATACTTGTCAATAGTATCATCATAATCCAGCAACCCTTTTTCCTTTAACATCATAATTGCCATAGTTGTAAATTGCTTTGTCACTGATGCTATGATAAAAGCTGTATCAGGTTCAATTGGAATAGATTTTTCAATATCCGCCATTCCAAAGCCCTTTTCGTAAAGCACCCTTCCCTTTTCCCCTATCAACAAGGCCATGCCCGGAGTGCTTTCCGAGAAAAATTTCCGACCGATTTTTTCTATCTCTGCCTCATTTATTTTCAATCAAACCACCTCTTTAAAAAAGCTTGTTAAAAGTCCAAAATCTATATTATCACCGGATATTACTACTCCGACCTTTTTATCTTTAAAAAACTCCCCATGCTCTAGAAGGCAAGCCACCCCCACCGTCGCCGAAGGCTCTGCCAATACTTTATCGTGCTGTATAAGCTCCATCACCGCCTGTTTGATGGTTTCTTCCTTTACCAACATGATGTCATCTATACAATCTTTGGCCATATTAAAAGGAATCTCTCCCACTCCCCCTACTAGGGCTTCACAAACAGAGGGTTTCGTTGGATAAGTTTTATAGAAAATATTGTCCCTTATGGCAGCTAACATAGCAGGACATGCATCAGTCTGAACTCCGATAACTTTTATTTTAGGATTTATGCTTTTTGCCACAACACTTATTCCGGTAATCATCCCGCCACCACCTATGGGCACAAGGATGGTATCAATATCCGGCTGATCTTCCATCATTTCAATGCCTATGGTTCCCTGCCCGGCTATCACTATATCGTCGGAACAGGAATCTATCCATACATAATCTTCCTGCTTTGATGCCTCCTGGGCAAGGCTGTAAGTTTCATCATAGTTGTTTCCTTTAACAATGAGCTTTGCCCCATATCGACTAATCTTCTCCTTTTTGATCTCAGGAGTTGATGTGGGAACATATACATTGACGGATTTTATTCCCAACAGATTCCCTGCATAGCTGACTGATGCCCCGTGATTCCCTGAAGAAGCCGTTATTATACCCTTAGACCTTTCCTGAGGGGATAGTGATAAAAGTTTATTCAATGCTCCCCGAATCTTATATGCTTTCAGCAATTGCTGACACTCAAGTTTTAAAAAAACCTCTCCTGAAATGACTTCACTTAGATAAAAGGATTTTTCTAAGGGGGTTCTATAAATATAATGCTGAATTTGTCTATTTGCGTTGTAAACATCCTTTGGATATATCAATTTTTATCTCCCCTTGTCATTTGAATAGGCCCCACACCTTTAAGATGTAAGGCCTATACCTTATTTTGCATACTATTTCTTTTCCACATCATTTACGAAAGCTCTGCCGTCAATAGATACTTTTAGGCCTTCAACAGTTTTTCTGGCTGCAATATACTTGTATTCCGAAAACAGTGGAATTATCGGTGCTTGAGCCATAACCTTTTCTTGCATTTGGCTGTATTTAGCTGTCCTTTCTACCGGATCCATGATGTATCTTGCTGCATCTAACAGTGCATCGGTCTCAGGACTTGACCAAGGCAATCCTCCCTCGGTGTGCAAAGTGTAATAGAGTATATCAGGATCAGGCCAAACATTACCCCGGGTAGCCATTTCGTATTTATGGTCATACATCATCTGCTTTATATAGTTGGCTTCGTATTCCTTGAGTTCAAGATTTATTCCCACCTGCTGCAATTGTGCCTGAATCATGGGAGCCACCTGCTTAAAATAGGCAGAATCCAATGCTACCATCAAGCTTATGGCTAAGGGTTTGCCGTCCTTTTCAAGAATACCATCGCCATTTTCGTCTTTATAACCTGCTTCTGCCAGCAATGCTTTGGCTTTGTCGAGGTTATATCCATACTCCTGCTCTAATTTATTTTCTGTAGCCTCGTCGTAGCATAACTGGGCAGGAGATATAAGTCCATATCTGAGTTGAACAGTATTGTTTAGTATTGAACCGAGCTCTGCCTTATTTATAGCTAATGCTATTGCTTTCCTTACCTTTACATCATTTAAATGTTCCACCTTAGGGTTAATAGAGATATAATCTATCCCTGACTGTAAAAATTTATAAAGCTCAATATCGGCATTGTTCTCAAGCTTAGCTAAGTTCTCCGGAGGCACATTATAAATAATATCAACACTGCCGGTTTCAATCTCACTAACCCTTGTAAAGCTTTCGGGTATAAATCTAACGGTGATCTTCTCTATTTTAGCCGGCCCCTTGTTATCCACCACAGAGCTACTGGTTTTATAGTTGGGATTTTTAAGTAATGTTATATGTGAACCCTGCACCCACTCATCTACATAGTATAATCCGTTGCCTATTGCGTTTCTGTGATAAGCTTCTTTTCCCAATTCTTCGGCAACTTTAGCATCATTGGGCCCATTGTAAGTACTGGTAAGCACTGACCACAAATACGCTGTAGGCTTCTCCAATTTAAACACCAAGGTTTGGGGATCTTTCACTATTACCTCTTGTATGGGGTCATAGTCGCCGCTATAAGGGCTGTTTTCCACATACCATTCCATGGATTCCTTTATGGCTTCGGCCGTCAAAGGCTCACCATTGGAAAAAGTAGCATCTTCCGGAAATGTAAAAGTCAATTCCTTCCCATCAGGAGATACTTCATAAGAGGTCGCTGACGAGGCCAGTAACTCCTTCATCTCTAGGTCATAGATCACCGGTGCATCATATATTAGTTCATGCACAATATTTGACCAGTTTACCTGGGCTATATCCGTCCCTTCTATTCCCTCAGGGATAGCAACAACAAGCTCCGACGAGCTTTCCCCGGGAGAATTATTGCTTGCAGTTTGACCTCCACAACCGGTTAACGACAAAACCATTACTGCTAATACTGTTAAAATTGCTAATAATTTCTTATACATCGATCCAACTCCTTTTACTCTTTAATTTAGTTAGATGAAATGGTTTATACGTGAAAATCGAAAAATCCCTTATATAGATTTTGCGATTGTGTATCTTTATTCATCTTATTGTGTAAATATACACCATAATCTACATTCTTGCAAGCCCTAAAAATAATATTTTTTTATCCTTATTCATCCAGATCTGTTGCAATCCTTTATCACCACTATTTTTGTCTAAAAAAACTTATTGACAAAAATAAGTAAATATAGTATCCTGTGATTGAGAATGAATTTCATTATCTTCGTTGTTGTAATAAAAATTACCTATTAAAGGAGGCCTTTTTGTATGGCAACAAGTTTAGATAAAGTTCCTCTAGGTTCAAAGGTAAAAGTAAAAGATATTTCAGGAAGCAGTTTCAAGAGAAGGTTGATGGATATGGGCATAGTTCCGGGTTTGGAGATATCTGTTGAGGGAAAGGCACCTCTGGGAGACCCTATTGAAATCTTAGTAAGAGGTTATAGGCTTACACTTAGAAAAAATGAAGCTATGTGTGTTTTAGTGCAATCGTAAGGAGGTCGAGGTGAATATGATTCAAGCTTTAATATTTTTCTCGGAAGGAACTAAAGGAAAAGTTTATGATATAAATGGAGGTCGAACGGTTTCTAAGCGTCTCTTTGAAATGGGATTTAATAAAGGTCAAGAAGTCGAAGTCATAAAAAATGATACAGGACCTTTGGTAGTAGGTTTAAATGGCAGTAGAGTTGCAGTTGGACGAGGTATGGCACTTAAAATACTTTTAAATCCAGTGTTTTGATCTTTGATCATCATTTTTTTTACAAATCCATTGAGAATTATTCTCAATGGATTAATAAGGAGGAATGGATATATGATTACAGTAGCATTAGCAGGTAATCCCAATTGCGGTAAAACTACAATCTTTAATGCTCTAACCGGCACTAATCAGCATGTAGGAAATTGGCCCGGAGTCACCGTTGAAAAAAAAGAAGGGAAATTAAAATTCAAAGACAAACAGTACAATATCGTAGACTTGCCAGGCACGTATAGCCTTGGAGCTTATTCTGAAGACGAAGTGGTGGCCAGAGATTTTATCTTAAAAAATAAACCGGATATTGTCATAAATGTAGTAGATGCGACAAATATCGAAAGGAATCTATACCTTACAACTCAACTTTCAGAGATGGGGGTCAAGGTAATCGTCGCCCTTAATATGATGGATGAGGCCGAGAGAAAAGAAATCAAAATCGATATAGATTCACTGTCAGAGCAATTAGGAGTTCCTATAGTTCCCACGGTTGCATCAAGACAACAGGGTATAGATAAGTTAAAGACAAAAATATCTGAAACTATATCAAGTGATGCGAAAGTCAAAAAAATCACCTATGGGCAGGATATCGATAATGTTATTACATCTATCAAAGAAACTATTCAACAAACTACATCTGCTACTGATTATCCTCCTGATTGGATAGCTTTAAAACTTCTGGAAAACGATAAATATATAATTGATTTCATAGATAAAAAAGAGCCGAAAATTTTAAATAATGCTAAAACCTATATGAATGATTTGACAAATCAAGTGGGCCTGGATCCTGAAATGATCATAGTTGATAAGAGGTATGAGTTTATAGGTAATGCTGTCTGTAAGAGTGTAATAAAGCCAAAACAACACACTGATAGCACATCTGATAAAATAGATAAAGTATTGACACATAAATGGTTTGGGTTGCCTATTTTCGCTCTGATTATGTTTGGTATTTATCAATTGACTTTTGCCATTGGTCAAGAAATTTTAGGCGGTAGTGTTGCATCTTTACTGGATACTCTGGGTGATGCTGTAGCAACACTACTTGAAAGTATCAGCGCTCCAGATATGTTGGTATCGTTTGTGGCTGATGGTATTTTCGGCGGAGTTGGTGCTGTTCTCGAGTTTGTTCCTTTAATCATGGTATTGTACATTCTGCTTGGAATATTAGAGGATAGCGGCTACATGGCTAGGGCTGCTTATGTGATGGACAGAATTATGAGATCCTTGGGTCTTCATGGCAAAACATTTATATCAATGCTAATCGGTGTGGGTTGTAATGTTCCCGGAATTATGTCTACAAGAACCCTTGACAGTAAAAAGGATAGAATGATAGCCATACTGATTAATCCTTTTATTTCCTGTGGAGCTAGGCTGCCTATATATTCAGTGTTTATCGCAGCATTTTTCCCAAATCACGGAGGAGCCGTGCTATTTATCCTTTATGCTACAGGATTTATTGTCGCTCTATTGATGGGAAAACTTTTTAGCAAAACCCTGTTTAAAGGTGAGGCTTCTTATTTTATCATGGAACTTCCGCCTTACCGCATGCCTACTGTCAAAGGTGTCTTAATACACATGTGGGATAAAGTAGGAGGATTTTTAAAGCGAGCAGGAACGGTTATATTCACTGTGGTTACGATACTTTGGGTGTTATCAGTACTGCCTTATGGTGTTGAACCTCACAGCAAGGCCAGTATTTTAGGTAGAATCGGTTCCTTTATATCCCCCATCTTCAAGCCGGCGGGTTTTGGCACATG
This sequence comes from Tepidanaerobacteraceae bacterium, assembly GCA_028706065.1. GTDB lineage: Bacteria > Bacillota > Thermosediminibacteria > Thermosediminibacterales > Tepidanaerobacteraceae > JAQWCA01. Next base: position 13,034 of record JAQWCA010000003.1, on the reverse strand, counting down.
GCAGGCCTCAGTTGGACTTTTTGCAGGAATAGTGGCAAAAGAGGCTGTCGTAGGGACTTTGGGAATGGTATATGCAGGAGTTGAAGAGGGGACAAAACTGGTGGCAGCTATGCGTCAAGCCTTTACTCCCTTGAGTGCCTTTGCCTTCATGATAATGACATTACTATATACCCCTTGTGCCGCTGTAATAGGCGTGGTTAAAAGGGAAACAAATTCATGGAAATGGGCTATTTTCATCACAGTTTACACCTTTTTGATAGGTTGGTTTGGCGCTGTTCTGGTGTTTCAGATAGGTAGGCTTTTAGGATTTAGCTAAACTATGATATTCATTGTAGAAAAAAATAAAACAGATGTAATTATCGGTACAGGTATCGCAGACTGTACGCAAAGTAATATAACTGTGTAAATGTGATAACTCAGCTTTTGTGCATATGTATATTAGCACATTTAAATGTTTTTACACAGCCTTATTAACATTTGATCATCTGTATGACAATAATTTGTGTGGTGATAAAAATGCTACTGAAAGTATTAAAGAAAATCCGAGAAATGCAATTTTTCTCTTTAACACAACTGGTCAGTGAGTTAAATATTGATAAAACCATGGCCTCACACATAATAGATCAACTTAAGGCAATGGGTTACCTTCAAGAAGAAGTACTGAGCATGTCATGTAACGGTGATTGCAAAAAATGCGTAGGTTGTCTGAGGATAAGCAGCATTAGACCGACCAAGACTTTAACTGTTACTGAAAAAGGAAATCGGGTTTTAAAACGTAATAGAGTTAAGACTGAAATCACAAAATCTTAAAGGGGAATTGCTATAAAAAGTAGGTGACAGGAGATTCATCGTCCTTTGTCACCTACTTTATTGTTGTATTGTGCCCTATTGATTGCCAATAGCAGTATTAAGTACTTTCTCCACTATAAGAGCGATGATACCACCCAATATTGCTGTATAAAGCTGCGGTATTTGCATTGCCTTGGCTACAGGTGGTGGTATATTTACGATAAATCTAACCGCTGTGGAAAGCACCAAGAACTTGGCAATTGCTCCTACAACAAGCCCGATACCGGACCCGGCATAACTTTTGCCTAATTTCCCGCGAAACATAATATAGACTATTACCAATATTACATTGCCCAGCATAATAAATGGAATCATAGGAGCCAGCGGCGGTGCCAAAATGCCCCTGATAAACGCAATCAACGGTGTGAGCAAGCCGATGATTACCGCTCCGAGACCGCCCACATATGTGCCGGAAAGAAGTAACATTGCATTTACAGCAGGGCCGGTTACCATCTGGGGAAAGCCTAGCATCTGAAAGGCAAGTGTTATAGCTAAAAGTATGGCCGTTCTGGTAAGCCATCTTATACTAAAAGGTTTAAGAACATCTTTATTCATACAGAAACCCCCAATATTATTTTTACTTTCTTTACATTTTTTTGGTCATTGCGGATTTTACCGCAACATCCTTGATTTTACCAAGTTTTCCTGTCATAGCGCTGATTTCATCCGAGGTGCCGTCCACAATAAGTGAAATCACTGAAATGCCTTTTTCTCTGTATGGTATTCCCATTCTCCCCACAATTATTGGTGAGTAGTCATGCAATATGGTGTTAACTGCACCGGCACTTTCCAAATCTTCAACAACAATACCCACTACACCGATTCTTTTATCCATAGAATACCTCCACCTTCATAAAAATAAACCCTCGACAAAAAGTCGAAGGTTATCCTATCATTTCACATTAGACACTCATATCTATCCTTCGCCCTTTTGCTTGGAAATTCCTTGCAATCAGGAAATTATGGACTTTTTAATCCTCTGTATCGGAAGTTATCAATACATCAGATACTATCTTTATTTTAACATTTTCACAAAAAAACTGTCAATGAATAATTTAGAACCGTCCCGGATTATTCAGTGGTCACAATAATTTCCATCGCTCACAAGATTTCCGGCAAGATACTCCTGTATGACTTCATCTGCTGAGCCAGAAGCACCGGTTATAGATGATATATTGTTTTGATCAAAAAGTTGCTTTGCTCTTGAGCCCATGCCACCGGCAATTATGCAGTTGATACCTTGCTTGGCTAAATATCCTGGTAAAAACCCCGGTTCATGACCCGGATTTCCAATAACTTCTTTTGAATTTACCTTTTTATTTTTTTCATCTATATCATATATTGTAAATTCAGCACAATGCCCAAAATGAGCAGAAACACTCTTGTTATCCGTAGGTATGGCAACTTTCATCGTTATTCCTCCTTGAAAATTCATATTGATTAATCCAATTTAATCCAATCACTCATATCCTTGGTTTCACTGCTTTCATATTCTTCTATTCGGCCTTCATCACAGACTTCTGCAAGTTTATAATCTATTGGCAATGAACCCAGAAAAGAAACTCCTGCCTCCTTGGCCCCTTCTTCACCCCTGCTTTTGCCAAATACCGCTATCTTTTCTCCACATTTGGGACAAACCGTGTAGCTATAGTTTTCTACAAGTCCAATTACCGGAAGGTTCATCATGTTAGCCATTTTAACGGCTTTTTTAACTACCATGCCCACCAATTCCTGAGGTGATGAAACAACTATTATGCCGTCCAAGGGCAGTGACTGCATGACGGTAAGGGGAGCATCACTGGTTCCCGGCGGCAAATCCACCAATAGATAGTCTAGGTCACCCCAGGCTACATCGTTCCAGAACTGCTGAATAGCATTGCCTATTAAAGGTCCACGCCAAATAACGGGGTCATCTTCATTTTCCAATAGAAGGTTTAGAGACATAATGCGGATACCAGTAGAGCTTTCCGGGGGAAGTAACCCGAGTCCTATGTTTTCCGGCTTTTTATTTACTCCAAACATTCGGGGAATACTGGGCCCTGTAATATCAGCATCCATTATGCCCACACTATACCCCTGCCTTTTGAGGCTTACAGCTAAAAGGCCGGTAACAGTTGATTTTCCGACACCACCCTTTCCGCTCATAACTGCTACTACTTTTTTAATGCGGTTTAAGTCTGCTGCCGAAGGTTGCTGAGAATCTCTTGTTGAGGATTTGTCTGCGCTGTTTCTGTAGTTTTCCTTCTGACTCATTAAATACATCCTTCCTTTACGTAAAAAACTTTGTAACTCAATTAATCTTTTTGACTATATCCATGACGCCATCCCTTGCGTTTTCTAAAAGTCCAATTGGTGCTGTGGCACTCCGGACACTCCATATCAGTATCATCGTTCTGTGTTACTCTCCATTCATTTCCACAGTCCTGGCATTTAGTGGGCCTGACATATTGATATGTTCCGCCTTCTATGCGGATTGCTTTGCCTTTAACCAGTGCTTCGGCCACTTTTTTACGAGCGGAGTTTATTATCCGGATAAATGTAGGCCGGGAAATATTCATCCTTTCAGCACAGGGTTCCTGCTCAAGGCCCCCAAGGTCTTTTAATCTCAAGGCTTCGAGTTCCTCCACCGTTAAAACTACTTCATCAAGTTGTCTCAATGGCACTCCCGCAGGCTTAAAATATGTTATATCAGGTATAAACTCGACATGACGCCATTTAGGTGGTCTTGCCACGTTCACACTCCTCTCACCAATACTAAAGGTATTTTACTACTGTAATGAACGTATGTCAACAAGCCTTAAGGCTATGGGCGATATCTTCCGATGCCTTGGCTGCTGGATTATGAGAATAATCTATTAAATCTATAGCCTTTTGTGGCCAGAAAATTTATGCAATATTTAATAAAAAAGAGCCGTTGGGTGGATATAACTCCACCCTACCGGTTCTAATTTACCCAATCTCAGTACCTTTAATCACCTAGATCTTCTTCTTTTGTCTTTTGCAACTGATCTAACCTGTTTTCTATGGCTTTAAGTTCTTGTTTTAAGAATTCCGCCTCCTGAGAAAGGGATTTTTCTTCATTATCCGGGCTAGCATATCCGTAATAACCCGGAGCAGACTCAAAAGGGTTAGTATTTCTTGCCCAAAAAGGCAGACCTGTAGCGTAAAACTGATGTCTGTAGCCACGGCCTCGACCATAAAATCCAAAGCCACGACCTCTTCCCCCATAATTCCCCGGTATGGGATTGGCATATCCTGGTACCGAAAAACCAGCACAATAACCAGCACCTCTGCCAGTCATGGGACCATATCCAGCCGGTCCTGAACCATCTCCTCTAGGCATGATTTCACCTCCCTTCAGAACATTATAAGTTTTTCAACCTCATTGCCGTATAAATTTACCTATATCATTATAAAATACTATATTGGACATATGTTCATAAGCTTTAATACCATCTTACTATTATTATGGACATATGTCAATATGTTATGCATTAAAATTAATAAAAAAAATATAAAAATACCAGGTAACATTTTACCTGGCATTTTAGCCATGTACACCGCATCTTTGCCTATCTCAATACTTCCTTTACTCCTTTCTAAACCTATGGCCCGAGCCGGGTTCAGTGTAGCCATGCGCACTGCATCTTCTAACGGCACTCCTACCATTTGTACCATGTTGTATATGGCTTTATTTAATGTCAGGGTTGAGCCTGCCAGAGTTCCATCAGAAAGCCGAGCTTCTTTATCTTTTACAGTAACCCTTTGTCCACCTAAAGTATACTCTCCGTCCGAAAGGCCTGCCGCCATCATGGAATCGGAAATGAGTATGATTTTATCTTTTCCCTTAGCTTTGACAACCAGTTTCATAGCACCGGGATGAAGATGAATGCCGTCACATATCATTTCACAAGATATTCTTTCATCAATTAGTGCAACTCCGGAAATACCGGGTTCTCTATGGGTAAATCCTTTCATACCGTTAAAAACATGAGTAACTTGGGTGACTCCATGGTCAAAGGCTTTTTTAGCTGTCTCAAAACAAGCATCGGTATGACCTGCCGACACCGTTATGCCTTGGGTATGAAGGTAAGTTATTACTTCCATAGCTCCGGGAAGTTCCGGTGCTATGGCCACTACTTTTACATTATCACCTGATAGTTTTAGGAAATTTGAAAGCTCCTCAATATCCGGGTTTTTTATATATTTGGGAGACTGTGCACCTTTTTTGGCCATGGAAAAATAAGGACCTTCAAGATATAGTCCTAAAACTTTTGCCGGAGCACTGCTTGAAGTATCTAAAGTGCCGACATTTTGTTTTTGCCGAGATATGTAATCCACTACATTCTTTATGGCTTTTTTGGTTTCTTCAGTGGATGCTGTCCTAGTAGTGGCCAAAAACCCGGTTACCCCGTTTTTAATATGAAAGCGTGCCATGGCATCAATGGCTTCAAAGCTGGCATCCATGGTATCATAGCCGGAATTTGCATGTGTGTGAATGTCGATAAAGCCCGGTGAGAGATAATTGTCTTTAGCATTGATGATTTCATCAAAGTCCTTATCATATAAGATGCCTGAAGGCTCTATATGCTTGATTTTGTTGCCTTCAACGGCTAATTCAAAGTTGTGTAAAATATTATAAGGTGTAATAATGTGAGCATTTTTTATAAGTAGTTTCACAAAAAACGTTCCTTCTTTCTTTTCATAATATAACAATTAATCATAACATCATTAACCTGTATGTTATGTAGATTCATGACTTTAATGCTTTTTTGGGGTATCCTTTCAGTTTCTATAGAGCAGACTTGTTCATAGGGAATCGGATGAACATCTTTATGTGCAAGATCATCCAGACTCATCCCGTTTATATATAAATCGAATAACAGATTTAAATCGCGTGGGGATATTCTGGTAATGGTTTGCCCTTTTATATTAAGGCTTAATTTCCAAAGTAAATTCTACCCACTTCTCTCCATAAGGTGGAAGTTACTTAGAAAAAAAATATGTCATATAAAGATTATTTGTCAAAGCCGTTTTTATTCTGTTATAATATCACTAGAATAATTAAAAGCTGGATGCCTAAAGCATCGAAAGAAATTTTGTCATTTGAAGTAACACAGCGCGACACAGTAGACCCGTCTCTTTGTGCTTTCTTGAGAATGGCCGTAAATTACTACTTTAAATCCAGAAGCTTTTGGATCAATATCCATTGTGCTTATATCATGAATTACAAAAAGTTTTATACTTTCAATGTCTACAACTTCTGTTATAGGAAGTTCTTGAGCCCATATTCCCCTATCTACATTTCCACGTACTGCTATAACGGGAGCAATTGATTCAAGCTCGTAGATTATTTCTGGTCTTCCTATATCACCAGCATGGATAATCATTTCACAGCCTTTCAAAGCCATAAGTGCTTCTTTTCGCAAAAGCCCGTGAGTATCAGAAACTATGCCTATTTTTTTACTCATGAATATCCGACCAACTTTCTTTGTAAAGTTAATGTCAAGAGTATTTTGTCACTCAAAAGATTCTACATAATAGTATATTTTTCCTTCATGAAAGAAACTTATTTCAACAAAGGACTACTTATTAAGATTAATCCGAATGTATAAAGAATAATATTTTTGTGATTGTCATAACATGTAACAGAATATATATAATGTCAAATACCTTGTCACATTCATATAATAATAGAAAGTTTTATAAATAAAAGACAAGACTTGTGTTACTTTTTGTCATCTTCTAAATTTTCTTAATTACAAGGAGGATTTTGACTTATTTCGGAGAATATAATACACGTATATAACAAAGCGGTTGTAGGGAGGTGGTTGTCTATTCTAATTTAATATACTTTCTTAAATGCATGATTTTTTCTCAGTTGCTATCAAAAAAAAGATAGGAGGGTTCTTATGACACTTGCTCACTGGGTATATGCTATTGGAACTATCACCGTTGTGCTAACAATGATTTTTCGTCGAAATGTTCTCATTCCTTGTATTCTTTCTACTTTCTTAATCGGTCTCATTTTTCACGGATCTTTGGCACCAGCGGTTCAAGCACTTTTTAATGGATGTATGGCAGCATTAGGTGAAGTAGGAAGTGTCTTTGTAATTATCGGGCTCATGTATGCAATGTTGCAATCTCTTAGTGTGACAGGAGCAGATGAATTGCTAGTTACCCCTTTAAAAAAATTCTTGGTTTCGCCACTTATTAGCTACGTTATCATTTCAGCCACTACCTATGTAATATCTGTTTTCTTTTGGCCAACTCCAGCAGTTCCTTTAGTGGGTGCTATACTTGTTCCAATAGCAATAAAAGCAGGTTTGCCCCCTATGGCTTGCGCTGTAGCTATAGCTTTAGCCGGCCAAGGTATGGCACTTTCAGGTGATATTGTCATTCAAGGGGCCAATAAGTTGTCCGCACAATCAGCTGGAATCCCCGTGCAGTTAGTAAACTATAATGTCTTTATTCTTTCTGTAATTACAGGAGTAGTAGCCATAGTAACCGCATATTATATGATGAGAAAAGAAATTAATATGTTCAAAGAAGTGGGAATAAAAGTGGCTGCTTCCAACGATGCTAACTCCATAATCCAACCACAAGCCAAAGTATACCGTGGCGCGGAGTACGCACCATTCCTAATGTGGTTTTTAATTATTTGTATGATTGGTGACATATTCGCCATGTTCCATTTTGGGATAACAGGTGGTGAGGCTTCAGCTCTTCTGGGTGGAACGGCTATTTTAATTATGACTGTAGCCACAGTACTTGTTGAAGGTAAAAATGGTCTTGATGTAATTGCCGATCATCTAACTGACGGATTAGTCTTTGCTTTTAGAGTGATGGGCCAAATTCTACCTATAGCGGGGTTCTTTTTACTAGGAAATCCTGAAACAGTTACCAGTATTCTTGGCGAGGGTGCCCCCGGTTATCTCTTTGACATTGGACAAATGATTGCTAAGACTATTCCTCCTAAAGGGTTTCTTTCAGCTTTCGGAATGTTAATTCTTGGTATCATTACAGGCTTGGATGGCTCAGGCTTTTCTGGCCTGCCGATGACTGGAACATTGGCAGGTGGCATGGCAACAGGAAACCAAAACGTAGCAGCAGGTCTTGCGGCCTTAGGTCAGATGGGCGCTATTTGGTCAGGTGGCGGCACCTTTGTAGCTTGGAGCTCCCTAGTAGCAGTAGCAGGTATCGTAGGTGTGCCGGTTTTGGATTTGGTGAGAAAAAACTTTATACCAGTTATTACCGGTCTAGTTGCAGCAGTTATTGTTGCTGTTCTATTCTTAATGTAAAAGTGGGGGGATTACCCCCGCTTTTTTTATGTATACACTTATGGGTATTTTGTAAATATCTTAAAACCTCCATGTATTTCCCGCATAGTTATTTACTATTTTAGCCAAACTAGAATTTAGAAACATAGAAAAAAAGGAGGATTATTTATGGCTAGAATTTATTGCAGTGTCGCCAACTGTCATTATTGGAAAAAGGGAAATATATGCGATGCCTCGGAAATCTTGATTACATCAGACAGCCTTGGGAATACAATGCCAGATAGTTATGACGCTCCTCAAGCTAGTGTTGCCGAGGAAACCCCAGTAAACACCTGTATGCAAACCTGTTGTAAGACCTTTGTTGATAGAAACTCCCCTCAAATAAACGCTGACGGGGTCTACAAAAAATAATTTTAACGACGGCTCTATTTTAAAAATGAGCCGTCGTAACTTTTAACCTTTTATCTTCTCTATACCCCTCATATAATTTCTTAATACTTCAGGAATCATCACAGAGCCATCACCCTGCTGGTAGTTTTCCAGAATAGCAGCTGTTGTCCTACCAATTGCAAGACCTGAGCCGTTTAACGTATGCACATACATGGGTTTTGCACCTTTTTCAGGTCGATATTGTATTTTGGCACGCCTAGCCTGAAAATCTCTAAAGTTACTGCATGAGGATATCTCTACATAACGGTTATAACTTGGCATCCAAACTTCTATGTCGTAAGTTTTTGCTGATGAAAACCCTAAATCCCCCGTACACAGCGTTACTATTCGATACGGTAATTCCAACAGTTTAAGTACCTTTTCTGCATTTGCAGTAAGTTTCTCTAACTCTTCCATCGATGTTTCCACATCAGTAAATTTTACTAACTCAACTTTATTGAATTGATGCTGCCTGATAAGACCTCTTGTGTCTCTACCTGCAGATCCAGCTTCTGCCCTAAAACAACCGCTATAGGCAACATAATATATGGGAAGCTCATCTTTTGTTAAAATTTCATCCCTGTGCAGATTAGTTACAGGTACTTCGGCAGTAGGTATTAGAAAGTATTCACTATTATTTGAAAGCTTAAAAGCGTCTTCTTCAAATTTTGGTAATTGTCCAGTTGCGGTCATGCTGTCACGATTTACAATATATGGTGGCAATATTTCTTTATAACCATGTTTTTCTATATGCAAATCAAGCATGAAATTAATTAAAGCTCTTTCTAACCGCGCACCGGCTCCTTTATAAACAGTAAATCTAGACCCTGTAATTTTTCTAGCTCTTTCAAAGTCCAGTATATCTAATGCTTCTCCTATATCCCAATGTGATTTTGGATCAAAATCAAACTCAGTAGGTTCACCCCAGCGGCGGACTTCTTTATTATCTTCATCGCTTTTCCCTACAGGAACAGAAGAATCCGGAATATTAGGTATAGTAAGTAGAATATCTTGAAGGTTTTCCTCTAAATCACTTATTTTACTATCCATTTCTTTGATACTTTTTGATACTTCTTTCATGCGAATAATTTGCTCTTCTGCAGACTCACCTGCTTTCTTTTTTCGAGCAATTTCTTCCGATTCCTGATTCCGGAGGTTCTTTAGTTTTTCTACCTCGAATAATAGGTTACGCCGCTTCTCATCCAGTTTTAAAAATTCATCTAGATCTGCTACAGCTCCTCTATTGTCCAGTGACTCTCGCACCATTTCGGGGTTTTGTCTAAGTAACTTGACATCAAGCATGTTTTTACCTCCCAAATAAAATCTTTATTATCATTTGCAAAAAAGTATATAAAAAAATCCTCTCACCCCCAAGGGGCGAGAAGACTCGCGTTGCCACCCTTATATATTACTTCATTGTTATAACGAAATGATATAACATCCCGGCACTATTAGTGCTGCTTCGAAGCGGAATTCAACACAGGTTTATACCAACTCACACCATCCGTCGGCTCTCTGAATAAAAAACTGTGTTTACTTTTCTCCATCATAGCGGTTTTCTTTATAGTATTGTTTCTTTTATTATATCCAATAGCTCCCAAAAAATCAATAGTGGGATCGGTGCCTACCAGTAACCCTCTTAAAACTAGTAAAAAGTTAAAGTTTTTTGGCAAAGGCATTTTTATTTTGATATAATACCATTAGCTCTTAAAAAGGCACTATTACTTTTTATCCGGAGGTTATAATTTTGATGGACGACAAAATAAAAAAACTTGCTTTTATGGGGCTTTTTGCTGCATTATTAGTCATAGCAACAGTAATTCTTCGTTTTCCAGTTCCTACTTATAATTTATATTTTAACCTTGGGGAGGCGGTAATTTATTTAGTTGCGTTACTTTATGGCGGTTTTCCCGGCGCTTTAATAGGTGGTATGGGCTCTGCTCTTGCAGATATTATCGGAGGATATCCAGTTTGGGCTCCAATAACTTTTATTATTAAGGGGCTTGAAGGGTATACTGTAGGAGTTTTAGCAAATAGAAACAGATACCTAGCAGTTACTATAGGAGGCATTGTTATGATAGCAGGTTATGCAGCAGCAGCAGGCATCCTTTACGGAATAGGAGCTGTCCCAGTAGAACTTGCTGGTGATTTTGTTCAGGTTTGTGCAGGGGCTATTATTGCCTTATTTTTACATAGCAGGCTAAAAAATATATCATTTAATGATGAAGATAGATTTTGAGGTGATTTATGTTGAAAGTAGGGAAAATCCCGCCGGATATTTTAAAATCCAGCGTATTTCCATACATAGGCACACTTAGGGAAGAAGTGTTAGTTCACTCCGGTCTTGGGGAAGACTGTAGTATCATTGATTTTGGCAATTCAGTGGCTGTTCTATCTACCGACCCCATCACCGGTGCTGATAATCGAAGCAGCCACCTTTCGGTGTATGTTTCCTGTAATGATATAGCAGCTTGTGGTGCAAAACCAGTAGGGGTATTGGTTACATTATTATTGCCCCCAGGTTCAAATAAAATAGTGCTAAAAGACTTGATGAAAGGTATTCATGAAGCTGCCAATAACATAGGCATTGAGGTATTGGGAGGCCACAGTGAAATTACTTCTGCAGTTAACAAACCTGTTATTTCCGCTACTGCCATCGGTATCACTTCTAAAGATACATTCGTTACTTCTTCAGGAGCAAAACCCGGAGACGACGTTTTAGTAACGAAAGCTTTAGGTCTTGAGGGTACAGCAATTTTAGCTTCAGATTATAAAGAATATCTTAGCGGAAGAGTTTCTAAAAATGTTATTGATAAAGCTCAAGAATTTATCCAGAATATAAGTGTCATTAATGAAGGAATAATAGCGTCTAATATCGGTGTTTCTGCAATGCATGATATTACTGAGGGTGGTTTACTTGGTGCATGTTATGAAGTAGCAGAGGCTTCCGGAGTTGGAATGAGTATTTTTCGAGATAGCCTGCCTATATTACCTGAGACACTTGATATATGCCAAGCTTTTGACATTAATCCACTAGGTCTTATTTCCAGCGGCTCCATGCTTATATGTACACCAATAGGAGATAAAGTTTTAGAAGCCTTAAAAACACAAGGTATTCCCGCAACTAATATTGGTAAAGTCATTAATAGCGGCAAATTTATCTTTTCCCAAGAAGGTCAAGAACAGATTATTCCCTTTGAAAGGGACGAACTCTTTAAAGCTATTGAGAAAGTGCCAAAAATATAGTGTCTTATTGTATATTTTTTTTATTGCTGGATAGAATATGTGTATAACCTTCTCAGGAGGAGAGCTTATGGGTGAAATTGATATCTGTGCACAACTTTCAGATATGAAAATGGTAGATTATAAAAACACTTTAGCTATTGTCAGTCTTATTGAGGTCCTAACAGAAAAGGGTGTCATCGGAAATAACGATGTGGCCATAAAGGCAAAAACCTTGGATCTTATCACAGAAAACCAAATCCGAACAGGAACAGTATAAAAAAAGCAGCTAAGCTGCTTTTTTTATACTTTATTTATACTATAGCCTCATCTTTTTCTTTGTAACGTAAATACCTTTTATATGACATTCTTACAAGAGATTTATCCTGACTATAAGTAATCCTCTCAAGGGCTTCGTCTATAGGGTAAAAGCCACCATCTAAAAATTTTAGGTTAGAATTAGGGGTGCAGCTTTCATTGACCGCTTCCATCAGGAACCACGTAATTTGATTACATACGGGTCTTTGCCTTGTAACTGAATAAAATTCATAACAAGTTTCACCTACGCAGGATACAATCCGTGCATTCACCCCTGCCTCCATTTTAACCCTTTCAATTGCAACTTCTTGAGCAAGTTTCCCCGGTCTAATTACTCCTTTCGGCAACACCCATTCGGACTTTTCATTTTTTAAAATCATAACCTTATTCTCAAAAAATACTACACCACCCGAGCACACTCTTGTAAGCATTTACCTGCCTCCTTATTTTATCCTACAGTTTTATCTTTACTTATTGATTAAAATTCGACATTCCTCGTGAAAAGTCCTTCTGTTATTTATTACATTTATTGAAAAAAACATAGTTGCCTCCGAATTATTGCTTATAACGATTTATGTGGTATTCTCATCATTTGTTAGTGTTCCCATATTTTTCCCTATCGATTCTAAAAAAACTATCTATATAAAATAACCCTACGCTTTGTTTTCATATTCAAATTGTTTTGTTATCAAAGTATATGACAATAAAAATGGCTCCTCGAGTAGGATTCGAACCTACGACCCTTCGGTTAACAGCCGAATGCTCTACCGCTGAGCTATCGAGGAACATGTCTATTAAAATAAATAAAATCTCGGCAGCGACCTACTCTCCCAGGGATAACCCCAAGTACCATCGGCGCTGGAAGGCTTAACCTGTGTGTTCGGTATGGGAACCGGTGTTTCCCCTCCGCTTTGGCCACCGAGAATTAAATTCAGT
>JAQWCA010000084.1 GCA_028706065.1 Tepidanaerobacteraceae bacterium | reverse complement strand
CCCTTCACATCGAGCTTTTTCATAAGCTTCCAGACTAAGAGCGTAGTTAAAACACTGTGGGGTCTGCATAGCCCAAAGGGTTTTTCGATTTGGTGTATTTTTTATAATATTACCATTTCCAACTACTTTGATAGTGTCTTTTACCGGCACCGCCACTCCTACTGCTTTATATCTTATAGCAGCATTAATACTCTTTTCTATAAGTGTGGTTGAAACAAAAGGTCTTACACCGTCATGTATAACAACAATATCGGTTTGAGAGGAAATCCCCCTCAAACCGCTATAAACAGAATCTTGGCGTTCTTTGCCGCCTTCGACCATTTTTATTTTTTTAAATCCATATCGTTTGATTATTTCTTCATTGGTGTAACCCATGTCATGCTTACTAGTGACCAGCACAATCGATTTAATAATATCCATCTTCTCAAATTTGTTTAAGGTATAATATAGTATCGGATGACCCCTTATAGTCAGGAATTGCTTGCTTATGTTGCTATTCATGCGCTTTCCCTGGCCACCGGCAGCTATAACGGCACCTATCTGCATAAAAATTCACCCCAAGTTACAAGGATTTAGGCTTGGCAAAAATCATCCTTCCGGCAGCGGTTTGAAGTACACTGGTAACCAATACACCTATGGTTTCACCAATATGTTTTTTCCCTCCATCCACTACAATCATTGTCCCATCGTCTAGGTAGGCCACACCCTGGCCTGTTTCCTTCCCATCTTTTATCACCTGAACCACCATTTCTTCGCCAGGAATTACTACCGGTTTCACCGCATTAGCAAGTTCATTTATATTGAGCACTTGAACCTTTTGAAATTCTGCAACCTTGTTCAAGTTGAAGTCATTTGTAATTATGCTTCCGTCAAGAACCTGCGCAAGTTTTACCAGTTTACTGTCAACCTCTGCTATATCCTCAAAATCACCTTCGTAAATTTCTACTTCTATATCCAGTTCCTTTTGGATTTTATTTAAAATATCCAGACCCCTCCGGCCTCGATTTCTTTTGAGGCTATCTGAGGAGTCAGCAATATGCCTCAGTTCTTCCAGCACAAATCCCGGTATGACTAAAGTACCTTCAATAAATCCAGTTTTACAAATATCTGCTATGCGACCGTCTATAATCACACTGGTATCCAGTATTTTGGGTTTCACCCAGTTTATGACTGTGGTAGATTTTTTCTTTTTCTGAAAAGTGCCTATAGGAGAAGAAATAAGGCTTGATAGTTCCTCTTTTTTCTTAAGAGCTATACTTGCCCCCATATAAGCCATTACAACATTGAATACAACGGGGATAAATCCACCTATCCAAGGAATACTCAAAAAAGCCCTTGAAAATAGATTCGCCACCAGTAAGCCCATTAAAACACCCGCAAACGCATATAATATGTCGCTCATAGGGGTCTTTTGAAGCCTACTTTCAATCCACTCTTTAGCTTTTGTACCAGCATCAATTATCCGCGAGCTTAAAAAATAAAATATGATTCCGGTAATCAATGCACCGGATAACTGAATCATAAGGGTAGGCACGTAGTCAAGGTGAAAAAACCCGATATAATTATTAAAATATAAGGCCAAAAGCATAACCTGAAAACCGATGGCAAAGCCAATTATGGTAATGACAATTCGTATGACTTTATTTACCAATAATGTCACCTCCTATTTAAATTATAGCCATTACATAGGTTTTTACTTCACTTTTGAATATTATATAATAAAAAAACAATTAAATCCATAACAATAGTAAATTATGGTGCTGTTTAGCAACAAAAAAATGCACTTCAAACGAATGCATTTTCAATCAGTTGAAGTGCCTCATCTTCTTGTATGCTCTTGCTCAGCACTATCTCACTTGTAAGAATGTGCTTTGCATTTTCAAGCATCTTGCGTTCACCGGTGGAAAGACCTTTCTCCTTGTCTCGTAAGGCCAGATTCCTAACTACCTCAGCAACTTGAAAAATATTTCCACTTCTTATCTTCTCCATATTCGCCCTGTAGCGGCGGTTCCAATTAGCAGACATCTTACTTTTTTCTCCACGCAAGATATTAAATACCTCACTTATCTCTTCATCCCCCACCACTTGACGAACCCCAATGTCTCTTATATTTTTTAAAGGTATCATGACTTTCATATCACCTATTGGCATTCGCATTACATAATATTTTTGCTTTTCACCGAGTATTTCTTTTTCTTCTATAGCCTCTATTACTCCAGCTCCGTGCATCGGATAAACTACTTTGTCTCCAATATTGAACATCTAAAGCTCCTCCCCGAAATATCACTAGTAAAAAGGTAACATATTTTGAGGTTTTTGTCAAGTTAAATACCTATTATACTATACGACATAACACGTGTCAATGACTTTTTTTCATTATTTTCATGATGGTAGATTGTATAATTAAATACCATGGAAACTTATATTGCGTTGTGTTTGACAAATACAATGCAAGGCGTCTATAATATAATCAGACAGAATATTACAAGGGGGAATCTAGGTGAAAGACCTTAGCTGCGATGAGTTTCAAGATACCGTTGCCGGCTGTTTAGTTAGGCACAAAAGCATTATTGATGTGCTTACCAAGATTCATGAAACTTCTGCAAGGGTTAACCGGGCTGTATCCAAATCCGTAACAAATTGCGGTTGTATACAAATCAATGCAAAAAAGCAACAAGTGCCAAATGAAATCCGCTTATATGAACTGGTTTCCTATATGGATACTCACACTAAAGGAGAACTTTGCGCTGATTGTCAAGAAATAATTGAGCAAGAAATAGGAAATCATCTTTTCTATCTTGCCGCCCTGTGCAATATTCTAGGCTTAAATCTCAAAGACATTATTTGTGCCGAAAATGAAAAGCTATCCACTCTGGGAATATATAACATGTCTTAAATAAGGGCTCAGGGGAAAATTCCCATTCTTTTATAAGTTATTTAGACTGCGCGCAGTCATCGAAAAAAACATAAATTTCCAGCTAAAGCAGCACTATAGCTGCTTCTTTTATGTACACATAACGCAAATCAATAGCTTTATTTGATACTTATTTCAACAGCTTCTTTTACGTTTTTTACCCCTTCAACCTTTATTTTAGGGTGGTTTGCAAGGTCCACAGCATTTTCATAGGGAACAATAGCTTTTGAAAACCCGAGTTTTGCTGATTCCTGAACCCTCTTTTCAAGTTGACTTACAGCTCTGACTTCACCTGCCAAACCCACTTCACCGATTATTACCACATCTTCCATTACTGGACGGTTTTTAAAGCTGGAAGCTATAGTGACAACTACAGCCAGATCCGCTCCGGGCTCCTCCACTTTTATCCCACCGGCCACATTTACAAAAATATCTTCCTTCCCTAACAGAAATCCGAGCTTTTTTTCTAGAACTGCAATTAAAAGAGCTGCACGATTATAGTCTATCCCGGAAGTTTGACGACGAGGAAGATTAAAGCCTGATCGGGATACAAGAGCTTGGACTTCTACCAAAAGCGGACGGGTCCCTTCTAAGATACAGGCCACCGCTGATCCCGCCGTATCCCTTGCCTTACCGGAAAGTAAATATTTTGAAGGACTGTCCACCTCAATTAGTCCCCTGTCTCTCATTTCAAAAATACCTATCTCGTTTGTTGAACCAAAGCGATTTTTAACAGACCTTAAAAGTCTGTAAGAATGGTATCTCTCCCCTTCAAAATAAAGAACACAATCTACCATGTGTTCCAGCAGTTTAGGCCCTGCCAAACTACCTTCTTTGGTTACGTGACCGATAATAAATATAGCAGTGCCCGTTTCTTTGGAAAGCCTGAGACATTTTACAGTGGATTCTCTTATTTGACTGACACTTCCAGGGCCTGATGAAAGATCCGGAAAGTATACTGTCTGTATAGAATCAATGATCGCAACATCAGGACGCAAGTTCTTTATCCCCGCTTCAATTACATTCATATCGTTTTCAGCCATTATAAAAAGTTTACCGCCTTTAATTCCAAGTCGATCAGCTCTAAGTTTTATTTGTTTTTCTGATTCCTCACCGGATATGTAAAGAACACTCCTCTTTTTACTTAGGTTACCGCAAATCTGCAGCATAAGAGTGGACTTGCCGATACCCGGATCACCGCCTACCAGGAAAAGGCTACCGGGAACAACCCCACCTCCCAAAACTCTGTCCAGTTCGTGTATTGACGTTAAGATCCTCTCTTCTTCAGAATAAATTATCTCATTTAAGGGCAGTGGACTTTTGTATCCAATAGATACTTTCTTTATAGGTAATACAGTTTCCTCTACAATACTGTTCCAACTTCCACACTCGGAACACCGACCCATCCATTTGGGTGTAATCGAACCACACTGCTGACATACAAATCGTTTCTTTTCTTTCAAATTTTTTCCTCCCTGCTTAAAAAAGAAAGGCAGCCAAGGCCTTCCTTTAACAAATTCCCTCGCTTCCTATATTTACAAGCTTACAACACTCACCTATTAAGTTACAACAGAGATGCAGGTGAAAGTGCTGTAATAAACACCAAGTTTAGATATTCGTCGCTGTAAGCTCTTTTCTCTTGAAGGTAATCTCATCTTCATCTGCATCAACAACCACCGCATCGCCCCTTGAAATATTGCGTTTTAGTAGCTCCTCTGAAAGTCGGTCTTCAATTCTCTTTTGAATTACTCGACGAAGCGGCCTTGCACCATACATAGGATCATATCCCTCTTTTGCCAATATATCCTTAGCCTTGTCGGTAACTTCAATGGAAATATCATTTGTCATAAGTCTTGTATTAACCTCGTTCACCATTAGTGTAACGATAGCCCTGATATGCTCTTCATTTAGAGAGTGAAATACTATGGTTTCATCAACACGGTTTAAGAATTCAGGTCTGAAAGTTCGCTTTAGCTCATCTAACACCCTATTCTTCATTTCATCATAGTTCTTTTCTTCTTCTTGAACCGGTGCAAAACCCAGTATTTTCGGTTTTTGTATGAGATTTGCGCCTACGTTAGAAGTCATTATGAGTATAGTATTCCGAAAATCTACTGTTCTTCCCTTTGAATCAGTCAATCGACCGTCTTCGAGGATTTGCAGGAGTATATTAAAGACATCCGGATGAGCTTTTTCTATCTCGTCGAACAGAACAACTGAATAAGGCCTGCGACGAACTTTTTCAGTAAGCTCTCCACCCTCATCATATCCTACATATCCCGGAGGTGCACCAACCATTCTAGATACCGCAAATTTCTCCATGTATTCAGACATATCAAGCCGTATCATGGCATCTTCATCACCAAACATGGCATCGGCCAAAGCTCTTGCCAGTTCAGTTTTGCCAACACCGGTGGGCCCCAGAAATATGAAGGATCCAATGGGTCTGGCCGGATCTTTAAGACCGGCATAAGCTCTGCGTATAGCCCTGGCAATAGCAACTACTGCCTCATCTTGACCAATTACTCTATTGTGCAAAATCTCTTCCATTTTTAGAAGTCGCTCGGATTCTCCTTCAGCCAAACGCTTTACCGGTATACCTGTCCAACTGGCTACAATCTGAGCAATGTCATCTTCTGTAACCATGGAGTTATCCAATTTATTGTCTTTGTGCCACCGTTCTTTTAGTTTTGCTACCTTAGTTTTAACTTCTTGCTCCTTATCTCTAAATTTAGCGGCTTTTTCAAACTCTTGTGATTTGATTGCTGCATCTTTTTCCTTGCGAATGGCATCCAATTCATCTTCTATTTCCCGAAGCTCCGGCGGGGTTGTCAACGTTTTTAAACGCACCCGAGATGCCGCTTCATCAATTAGATCGATGGCCTTATCAGGCAAAAATCTATCACTAATATATCTTTGAGAAAGGTTAGCTGCAGCTTCAAGTGCTTCATCAGATATCTTAACTCTGTGATGGGCTTCATATCTGTCTCGAAGGCCTTTTAAAATCTCAATAGTATCTCCCACCGTTGGTTCATCAACGGTAATCGGTTGGAAGCGCCGTTCCAAAGCCGGGTCTTTTTCTACGTGTTTTCTATATTCATCAAGAGTAGTAGCACCGATAGTTTGGATTTCGCCTCGCGCTAGAGCCGGTTTTAGTATATTCGAAGCATCAATAGCTCCTTCAGCAGCACCAGCCCCTATAATTGTATGCATTTCATCGATAAAAAGTATTACACTGCCTGCCTGTTTTATCTCTGTCATAACTTTTTTCAGACGTTCTTCAAACTCACCACGGAATTTGGTCCCTGCCACCAATGATGCCATATCTAGACTAACGACTCTTTTTCCTTTCAAAAGCTCTGGAACATCCTGTGCGATGATCTTTTGGGCAAGGCCCTCTACTACAGCCGTTTTGCCCACACCTGGCTCTCCTATAAGGCAGGGGTTATTTTTAGTGCGGCGAGTGAGCACCTGCAAAACTCGCTCAATCTCTTTCTCTCGCCCTACCACCGGATCTAGTTTACCCTCGGTAGCGAGTTCCGTCAAATCTCGACCAAATTGATTTAGCGTAGGGGTATTAGCTGGTTTTTTATACACTCCATGAGCCTTTGAATCCCCCAAAAAATTTATAACTTCTGATTGAGCTTTATCCAAGCTGACACCTAAATTAGTTAGGGCTTGGGCCGCAACACCTTCTCCCTCTTTAATAAGGCCCAATAAAATGTGTTCGGTACCTACATAGTTATGGCCCAATTTTCTGGACTCCTCCATGGAGAGCTCCATCACTTTTTTTGCTCTGGGCGTATATCCAATGGGACCTTGTATTGCAAACGGTCCTACACCTATCATCATCTCAACTTGGCTTCTGACCTGATTTGCATCTATTCCTAGATTGTTCAAAGCTCTGGCAGCTACGCCTTCACCTTCTCTTATCAAACCCAAAAGCAAGTGCTCCGTACCTACCACATTATGATTGAGGCGTCTGGCCTCTTCTTGAGCGTAAGCAATTACTTTTTGAGCTCGTTCAGTAAACTTTCCATTCATGATTTCACCCCATTTTTCCCATTTTTTGTCTAATAAAATCTGCCCGGTATAAATCCCTCTCCAAAGGTGTAGTGGCCTTTCTCGACATTTCTTGGATATATGCCGGCCCGGTCACAATAAACAGTCCGTTTAAGACTGAGGGTTTCAAGTCTTTTATAATACCCATGTCAACTCCCAATCTGACATCAGATAGATAAGCCATGGCTTCTTGTGAGGAAATCAGCTTTGCATTCGTCAGTATCCCATAGGACCTGAGAATCCTGTCTTCTAGGCGAACTCGAGCTTCACCTGATAAATTCTGCCTTATTTTTCGTTCACTGGTCAGGATTTGCCGTGCTACACCCAACACATTCTGTATTATATCTTCTTCAGATTTTCCAAGTGTTATCTGGTTTGAAATCTGATATAAATTCCCTTTTGCCTGGGTACCTTCACCATAAATGCCTCTAACAACTAGGCCCACCTGAGATATAGCCGAAAATATTTGCCCAATCTGATCCATCATAGTAATTACGGGTAAGTGCATCATCACCGATGCTCGTATGCCAGTACCTACATTAGTTGGACAAGCAGTTAGATATCCTATCTTTTCATCAAAAGCAAAGTCGATCTTTTCTTCAAGCATATCATCGATCTTATCGATTGATAAAAATGCCTCATCCAACTGTAGCCCCGGAAGCATCGTTTGAATTCTCAGATGATCCTCCTCATTTATCATTATACTGACAGTTTCGTCTTGGTTGATAATGACCGCACCGTTTTTCGAACCTGTCAGGTCCGGACTGATAAGGTGCATTTCTGAAAGTAGGTTTTTTTGTGGACCAGATAACTCATTCATATTATAAAGCTCAATGTCTCTGGAAAAATCCTTACTCTCTTTTAGAGTGGCATATACATTCTTAACTATTGACTTGGCTTCTTGCTCCGATAGAAGATGGGGAAAAGGCACATCATTCAAATTACGGGCAAGTCTTACCCTACTGCTTATAACTATATCACTGTCCGGCCCC
>JAQWCA010000083.1 GCA_028706065.1 Tepidanaerobacteraceae bacterium | reverse complement strand
ACGTTCTTCACCGTTTTTATCTATTTTATTTATTGCTATGATTATGGGTTTTTTATCAGCACCGATTTCTTTGAGGACAGAATTTACAGTAGCAATCTCTTCTTCCAGAACGGGATTGCTACTGTCAGCTACATGAATAAGCATGTCCGCTTCCCTTACTTCCTCTAAGGTGGCCTTAAATGCCTCCACAAGATGATGGGGCAGTTTTCGTATAAATCCAACCGTGTCTGACAGAAGTACCTTGCGCTCATCGGGGAGAATCAACCCCCGGGTGGTGGTATCCAGAGTTTCAAAAAGCCTGTTTCCAGTTTTTACATCGGCATCTGTTAAAGCATTCATCAAAGTGGATTTACCGGCATTGGTATATCCCACAAGACTTATGACCGGATACATTCGGGATTTTGTAATGACTTGACGGCTTCTCTGTATATCTTCAAGTTCCCGCTTTAGGCGGTGGATTCTACGACGAATATGACGCCGATCGGTTTCAAGCTTTGTTTCGCCGGGGCCTCGGGTTCCGATTCCGCCACCTTCTTGCGAAAGTTCGATGCCTTTTCCTGTAAGCCGCGGCATCATGTATTGAAGCTGAGCAAGTTCTACCTGGATTTTACCTTCCGAGGTTTTAGCCCTTTGGGCAAAAATATCCAGTATAAGCATAGTCCTATCAATTATTTGAACTCCGGTGAGATTTTCAAGGTTTCTAATTTGCACCGGTGAAAGCTCATCATCACAAATAATAGCATTAGCATCCAAACTTTTTACTGCCGTTGCCACCTCTTGGGCTTTACCTCGTCCCACATAATAAGCAGGATCTATTTTGTTCCTTTTTTGAACTGCTTCACCTACTGCTTCTACTCTGGCGGTTTCAGCAAGAAGTTTGAGCTCTTCCAGGGACTCTTCATCTGACAGATGATTTAGCATGCCTATAAGCAGGGCCTTGGTCTCCTTGTCAGTATTTGGTATCATTCAAACACCCCTTCTATACCATTATAAAATATTTTTTTGAATAAGGAGTAAATCCTGTTGGAAACAACAATGAAAAAGACTTAAAGAATATGATGAAAGGTGATAGAATAAAGTTGTTTAGCCTGGATCAGTCAATTATGAATTCTGATATTGTTACTAAAAAGAAAAGATAGTGTGGTATGTGGCATGCATTCCATAAATTACATTTATTTCGAGGTGACCTGTTCTATGCCATCAATGAATAAAATTAATTTACCCAAACCGGGACTTAGAAATACAAAAACCGCTCTTTCCGTGTTTCTTTGTATATTGCTATTTGAACTCATCGGCAGACCGAATCCCCTATTTGCCTGCTCTGCTGCCATTATTTGCATGAAAGAAACGGTGCATTATTCTTATAAAAAAGGAGTGGATAGACTCATAGGTACACTTCTGGGAGGCATAGTGGGCTTGGTGTTTTTACTGATAAAAAACAATTTGGCATTAATGCCTACCCAATCCTTAATAGGAGGACTAGGCATTCTAATTGTGATATATATGTGTAATCTAATGCAAAAAAGCGATACAGCTGTGATATCCAGTATAGTGTTTCTTTCCATAATAATCGGAGTCAGTGAAAAATCACCCTATCTATATGCCTTAGATAGAATAATGGATACCTTTGTGGGCATCATAATCACATTATTAGTTAACAAGAGTATTTACCCACTGAAAGAAGACGAAAATTCATCAGAATCAGATATGTAAACCTTTGCCAAATCCTCCATACTACCTCTTTCTCATATGTTCCTTTAACACATATTTGTAAATTGCATAACTTACCCCTGACTCATCATTAGACATGGTTACATAATTCGCGGCCTTTTTCAGTTCTTCCTCGGCATTAGCTACAGCAATAGATAGGCCGGCTACTTTAAACATGCTGATATCATTGTGATTATCACCGAAAACCACAGTATCTTCAAGATTCATATCCCAATGTTCCGACAGGGCAATGAGGGCATTACCTTTGGATATACCCGAATTCATAATGTCAATCAGGCCTTTCCCCGAGGCTACAATGGTCAAACTACCGTCTTTGTTGATGTCTTTATTTAGCTTTTCTAAAATGTGTTTATCTTGGTTCATTACTAGAATTTTAATTATGGCCTGCTTTGAAGCATCTAAGGCTTTAACACTGTAATTCGGGGCTTGTAATTCTTTTTTTACATTATTATTGTATTCTCTTACAAGATTGATGCGTTGGGAATTTTCGCTGTAATAAATAGCCTTGGGGGTATATACTAAATAATCCAATTGATTCCTTTCGCAATAGGCCAAGAATTTTAAGGCAACCACCTGCTCTATTACTTTCATGTATAAAACCTTATCACTGCGAACATCCTTTATCAAAGCGCCGTTACATGCTATGATGGGAGCCGTAAGTCCCAATTCATAAAGATATTTGTTAGCAATCAAATCATGCCTGCCAGTGGCTATAATAACTTGTTTGCCTTGTGCCTTCAATAACGCAATAGCTTTTCGATTTTCATCAGTTATTTCTCCCGCATTGTTTAGTAAGGTTCCATCCAGATCAAAAACAAACCATTTATAATTCTTCACCATTCTACTCCATTCTCCCACATTAATTATTCGAATCTTTTTAGGCTTATTATATCAAAAGCTTATCTTGTTTTAAAGTAACATAGATAAAAAAAAGACTGTTGAAATTACAACAGCCTTAAAATATAAACTAAATATCTATAACATCCTCATGCTTTTCCAAATCCTCTGTAGATACTACCTGGGTATTAGCCCACCGATCGCCTAATCTTCTACCGTTGTTATCTGTTAAAACAAGGACAATCTCTGCTATAGAAATAATAAATCCTAGTATAGCACCTATGATCCATCCGATTATAGGAACAATACAACAAACACTACCAACCGCAAGAGGTAAGTTTCTTCTTATGGATCGCTCCCAGTCCATATCCTTGCCCTCCATACTAACCACTTTCAAGCCCATTACCTTTTTACCAATGCTTCGATTTTTAAAATCAGGGTTTTTGGTAATTTCATAGGCTATCACATCTTTTGTAAGTATGTAGACCGTGCTAACTATACCTCCTAATATAGGTACATAAATAAGAATACTAGCTATAATTCCGTCAATCAAAGATGCGATAAAACGTTTGAAAAGATCTGCCTTTGGATAATTCAAACCGGCTCTCCCTCCCATTATTTTTCAATCGATTACTATTATATCAGGAAATTCCTGTAGGTCAATTTAATATTTGCCCAAAAGTTTTATAGCTTGTTTTTTGCAGCCATTGCGGCACTAGAGACGTGCTTCGACCTGTAAATTTTAAATCCATCGTTAATTATCATTTTAAAACACTTTTATAAACCCTCAAAAAGTTTTCACCATAAATAAGTCTTAACTCATCATCGGTATATCCCCTCATTATTAATTCTTCCGTAAGCCGATAGATATTTCGATGGCCTTTAATTACATCATAGGGACCATCTTGTTTTTTGTCTTTATTCTGAGACTGATCCCTAAATATTTGGTCACAAAAATCAAAGCCCAGACCAATATGCTCAATTCCGGCAATCTCTCGTAGGTGATCCACATGGTCCGCCAAAGCCTTTACATCGGCATTGTTTTCAGCCACTATTACGCTTGCAGCATTTATTCCTATAACTCCGCCGGTTTTTGCCAGAGCTTTTATCTGATCATCTGTAAGGTTCCTCATTATACCGTTTATAGCTCTACAGTTGGAGTGGGATGCGATTACGGGTTGTGTGGTTATTTCCATTACATCCCAAAAACCGGTTTCGTTTAAGTGACTGACATCTATTACCATACCTAGTTCCTCAGCCTGCTTAACTACCTGTTCTCCAAATTCCGTAAGACCGTTTTCCTTGTCTTTCACTCTAGCAAAGCTACACCCATCAGCCGCATAGTTCCGCCGGGACCAAGTTAGACCCACTCCCCTGACACCCAGTTCATAAAATATCCTAAGCAGGTTTATATCATTTATAAGAGGTTCAACACCTTCAAAGGATAGTAAAATACCAATTCCCCCCGTTGTTAAGGCCTCTGCCATGTCAGATAAGTTTTTTACAAACATGATTTTATCCCCTGATTCATCCAGCTCTGAATAAAAAGCACTTATTTGATCTAAAGCCTTTCTCAAGGCCAGTTCAGGTAAATAATCATCTTCAATATATATAGAAGAAACTATAATATTTACGCCACCCTCTTTAAATTCCGGCAAGTATCCAGCCTCGATTACCTTCTTTTGCCCCATTTTTCTCTTCTTTTCAATATCAAATAGAAGATCAAGGTGAGCATCCACTATAGTAAAGTTTTCATGTATGTTTTTTATGCGTTCCCATATTATGCCTTGCATTCCCCTACCTCCAGTCTAACATTAGAATATACAAACTAGAATTTCATATACCTTCTGGCTATAGGTTATATTGAATTGCCGTTATTACCGGATCAATACTAACGCCTATAGCATTCTTAGGATTTTATCAACAACTTTCTTATCCAAAATTACATTATGCCCGGAAATACATGTGTCAAAGTCTATCTCTTTATACTTTAAAAGAGTATCTATGTATAGTTTTTCTTCACAATCAACATCAGGAACGATTTCCTCAATCGTATCTCCTATATTATCCCCTACATTGATTACCTTTTCTTCTTCATCTATTATACTGATGCAATCTATGGTATGACCTGGAGTATATATAATTCTTATTTTATCATCTGGGAAGTACAGTTCTTTTTCAAAAACCAAATTGGGAAGACATTTTTCTATATTCCCATGGCAGTAATGCTTATTCTTCTCAATCATATCATCCCATTGTAATTCAATGATTTCTCTGCACAGTCTGTGGGAAATAATGATAGAATCCTTGAATTCACCATTTCCCCAAATATGATCCCAATGATAATGTGTATTGATTACGACTACCGGCTTATTATCATCAATGTGTTCTATAATAGGGGCCATACATAAAGACCCTAAACCTGTATCGATAATATAATTATATTTTCTTCCCATAATTAGATGTATATTAAGATCCCAGTCAGGAGAGTTGTAAAATGTAAATAAAAATCCCCTGTTTTTTACTTTTTGGATTTTCATGATGACACCTCTCGTATATATGTTTAGATGAAATTATAACCATATCAAATTACCTTCTGCAAACATGACAGAGGGCATTTCCCATGGCGTTGACAATGCCTTTGTCGCTGATCATATTTTACATTGGTAGAATAAATCGTTTAATCATTATAAAATGCAATATCGATCCAAGTGAAATAAATATATGAAAGACCTCATGAAACCCAAATTTATTCGGAAAAAAGTTTAAAATCTTTGTTGCGTATATTACTCCACCAATCGTATAGGCTAATCCACCTAGAAATAAAAGAATAATCGCCTCAGTCGGGAAACTCTGAACTAATTTGGCTAGTGGAATCAAAGCCAGCCATCCCAGAAAAATGTAAAACACCGTTGAAACCGAGCGGTGAACCCCAATAAAAAACACTTTTAGCACGATGCCAGTTAATGACAATACCCAAACTGCGCCAAGCATTGTCCATCTCCAAATACCATCCAAGCCATAGTAAAGCACAGGGGTATAGGTGCCGGCAATTAACAGAAAAATTGATATATGGTCCAGTTTTCTCAGGACACGCTGTTTTCCCGGAGTAGTCTTGACCCAGTGGTAAACAGTACTAGCACCATACAGCATAATAACACTTACACCGTAAATTGTCATCGTTATTAATTTTGAAGGGTTATTATGTGAAAGTATAATTAAGAATACCAAGCCAACAAGACCTGCTAAAAAGGTCACGAAATGGGTCCATGTATTCACTGGTTCTCTCATTACTGTACCTCCCCGAAATTCGTCATTTCGCTTATTGCAAAATTATCCCTATTTTGTAGTTCGGCATAATATATAAAATTCCTTCAAAAAAAACGCATCTCGGTACAAACAGTCAACCATCGGGATGACAAGGGGACGTTTCGTTTGTCATCAAATGAAGAAAGATGACAAACGAAACGTCCCCCTGTCAGATTAGGAAAAGGGCATAGGTTCTTGACGTGTATAAATTATTTATATATACTGCACACATAGAAGATTCAAATGCAATGAGTAAATATAAGTTACTTGTATTATCGCAAATAATTTTATGGCAAAAGAGATTGTAAACTACAGAAGTGCACTAAAAATTTTCGATTTTTAATTATATCAAAATGACATAGGAGTGCTTGAGTGATGTTAGTATCAGAACTTAGAGAATTAATAAAAAAATATAAAGAGGAAGATTTGAGACTGCTTATATCAGAAATGTATAAGGCCATACCTAAAAAGCTGCGTGAAGATAAGGATATCGATGCATTGCTGCAGGATGTTCATGCATATTTGCGTACTAGAAAGGTTAAGAGAAAACAGGATAGGCAAACAGATGTAAAGGTTTTAAAGCCGGAGATCGACTTATTTATTGATTATGCATACAAACAGTACTACTTTGCTCCCAATAGTTTTGTTCACAAAAAAGAGCGGCCAAAATGGAGATTTAAAGTAAGAACCTATATCAAAAGTTTACAAGGTGTTTCAATTGAAGGTGCCGATGGAAAAACCGCAACTGATTTACTGGAAAAACTGTATGAGATGTTGTGCTACGCTTGTGGTTATTATATTTTTAGTACAGATAACCCTTTTAGATCCGTTGGTATAGAACAAACAGAGTTGCTTGATATCGTTATCACAAGAAAACTTGGAATTGGTATAAGCAAAGAATCAGTAAAGTCTGTTATTGCACTGGTAATTAATGGTAGAGCTGACAGAGAAACATTGCATTCGTCTTTGATAAATGTATTGATTGCAAACCTCAAAACCCCGGATTCTAAAGAAATTGCTATTGAACAGAGTATGGCTTTAAAAGCAGAATTGGA
This sequence comes from Tepidanaerobacteraceae bacterium, assembly GCA_028706065.1. Taxonomy (GTDB): domain Bacteria; phylum Bacillota; class Thermosediminibacteria; order Thermosediminibacterales; family Tepidanaerobacteraceae; genus JAQWCA01. The sequence continues at coordinate 1,181 of JAQWCA010000083.1, read as the reverse complement.
CAAATCAAAACGGAATCTATCAAAAAAATCATGGGTTTCGGGTTCTTCTGATTACGAGCGTGAAGAAAAAATCAATAATTTGGTTGAAATGGTTTTTAAACTAAATGTAGCATTATGTGAATATGAAAAGGCAATTAAATACTATAACGGAAACAATGTCGAGTGGGACAATGAGGTGTCTTTGTATGTACTGCTAAATCTGCTGCTTGAATATGAATTGAAAGAATATTGGTTAAGAGAATATGATAAAGCGGTAAAAAAAGGGGTAAAACCTAGGGAAGCATTGCAGAGGACGTATAAGTATATACAGAAAAATGATAAGTTGCCGGAGTATTAGAAGGATACTCATTTTGAAAGTTTATATTTTTAAAAATAACTTGATCGTATACTGCCCAAGAAAGGAAGGAGAAAACCGGCATTTATATGATGCGGTTTTCTCCTTCCTTGCAGATTTAATAATATGTCTGCTTTATTAATTCAAATTCCAAAACTTTTCCATAGAATTAATATTTTAAAAAAGCTATCTTTTTTGATTTATATTTGACCTAATGGATTTTTATATTTTTCTCCTTCAATCCGACCACTACATTATCCGGGACAACATCCCTTATACAACCGCCTAAACTTGCAACCTCTTTAACTATTTTTGAACTCAAGTATGAATAATCAGTGTTTGTCATCATAAAAACGGTTTCGATGTTTTTGTCTAATTTCTTGTTCATCAAAGCCATTTGGAATTCGTATTCAAAATCGGATACGGCTCTTAAACCTTTTATTATGACTTTAGCCTTTTTTTGTTTTGCTAGATCAACTAATAAACCGTTAAATTGCACGACTTCGATGTTTGTTATATGATTGATGGCTTCCTTTAGCATGTTCACCCGTTCATCTGCCGTAAATAGTGGTTGTTTGGATGGGTTTGTAAGTACTGAAACTATTAATTTTGAAAATATTTTTGAGCTTCGCTCTATTATATCTAAATGGCCTAGGGTTACAGGATCAAAGCTGCCTGGATATATTCCTATGTCTTGCATCTTAATCCCCCTTTTTTGTTTTTAACCACCATACAATGACAACAGCATACCCGCTGCTATAGCAGAGCCTATAACACCTGCTACATTGGGCCCCATAGCGTGCATAAGGATGAAGTTGCCGGGTTTTTCTTCTTGGGCTACTACTTG
>JAQWCA010000082.1 GCA_028706065.1 Tepidanaerobacteraceae bacterium | reverse complement strand
GCAGGGTGCCTGAAAGTGCTACCTTTTTTATAGTCTTTACACATCTTTGCTATAACTATTGTTTGCTCCGGACTCACTTTTATCCCCTCCGTCTCATTTTTGACACTATTATTATAGCACATTGAAGTGATTTATGCTATACTTTTGGGGATTAAATCTATTTCATATTACTTTTTAACATTTGTCATAAAACTGCGAGAGTAGTGAAAAAGATATTGTTGCACGAAACCTGCCCTATCATTGAATTTTTTTTCGGCAAACTCTTGAAGCTTTGAAAGAGACATTTTTTTACCATCGAAATAAATCTGCTCAACAATCCTTTTAATCCATACATCAATTGGAAATACATCAAATTTTCTCATAGAATAAAGCATTATGCAATCAGCCACTTTTCTGCCAACTCCGGGAAATTTCAAGAGCTCTTTTCGAATTTTAGCGGTAGGAAGTGCTTTCAAGCCATAAATATCGACTTTGCCGTCGGCCACCATTCTAGATGTCTCTATAATATATCTAGCCCTATAACCACACTTCGTATGTCTCAATTCATTTTCTGAAAGACGGGCCAGCGTGTCAGGAGTAGGAAAGGTGTAATAAATTTTACCCTTGTATTCTATGGTCTGACCATAATCCTCACAGATATTTTCAATAGTCTTTTTAATATTCCTAATATGATTATTTGCCGATATGATAAAAGATATTGCAGTCTCCCAAGGGTCCTGAAAAAGAATCCTGTAACCGCTGCAGTAATGAAGAACGGGAACAAGTTCTGTAAACTCCGTTAATTCCTTTTCTATCTCCTTATAATTTCTTGCTATATCAAAGTATTCCTTTATATATTCTATTCCATTTATATCTGCATTTGAATCAATTATTAACTTATCATCTTTCTGGATTGTTTCAATAACATAGTTTCCAACTACACCTATATACTTCCCATCTTCCTGCCGGTTCCATCTAAAAGCCTGACCACCATCAGCTATTATCTCAAGGTTAAAAGGAAGAATATCGGTGAATATTTTTCTCATTAAATCCTCTCCAAAAAAGCAGCTCAAAACTGCTTCTATTGATGACTGCTTGACAGTCTGATTACCTTAATAAAAAACGGAAAAAATCTTCTCCTAATACCTTTGTTTTATTTAAGAAAAAAGCTTTGCGGCACCTATTTGGATCCGCTTAGGAATGGTGCCGCAATAATTAATAGCTTTAATATACCACCTCTAATACTTTTCCCATCGGACAACATCATTTAGAGGCTTTTTTACTCTATTTACCATTTTATCAGAATAACCTAATGAAATTAGGGATATCAGCATATATTTTTTAGGAACTCCCAGAAATCTTCTCACATTTTCGCTGTATGAACGCTCATACCCCGCAACCCAACAAGTATCGATACCATGAGCTTTAGCCGCTATCAAAATGTTTTGTGTAGCTGCAGAGCCATCTTCCACCGGATGTCTATTGTCCCTTTCACAAAAAACGGCTATACATGCCGCGGCATTTGCAATGAATTTGCCATAGGTTGCAAGTCCTGCAATCTTCTCTTTAGTAGCCATTTCGGTAGTTACTACAAACACCCAAGGCTGAAGATTATTCGCAGTGGGTGCTAAGCGCCCACAATCGACGATATCTTCAAGCACATCTTGGGGTATCGGCTTGGAGATGTAATCCCGGACACTCCTTCGTTCCTTAATAACACGAATCACTTCATTCATTCATATCACTCCCAGTCAAGCTTTTTTAACACCGATATCAACCTTATGATTATTAATATCTAAGTGTCTTGCAAAACTATCTTCCGGCGGGGATACCTTTTCTACACTAAGGGCTAATGTGTCGGTTTTAATTTCCTCTCCATGCTTTTCCATAACTTTATCAATGGTTACATCACTGGAATAGTACAAGTATATCTTATCTTCAATTTCAAAGCCCGCTTCTTTTCGCATGTTCTGGATTTTGCTTACCAACTCCCGGGCAATACCTTCCAGCATCAGCTCATTAGTGATGGTTGTATCAATTACTACATAATAGCCGCCTTCACCCTCAGCGCAGAAGCCTTCCTTATCTTGGGCTCGAACATCCAACTCATTTTCTTTAATGATTATATTTTCACCTTTGACATTGATAATCACCTGGCCGTCTTCCCTAGCTTTTTCAATAAGTTTCATCGACTCAGCTGATGAAATCTCTTTAGCAATAGCCGACATAAGCTTTCCGTATTTTGGTCCCAAAAGATCAAATCTTGGTTTTACCGTATAGGTGAAAAATTCTTCAGCCACATGAATATACTTGATTTCCTTTATATTTAACTCTTCTTTGATGATATCCGACAACTCTGAAATCAATGCTTTATCATCTATATTTCTAAGCTGCACCATCATTTTTTGAAGGGGTTGACGGTTTTTGACTTTACCTTTATTTCGAGCAGCCCTCCCTAACTCAACGATTTTTCTTGCAAGTTCCATCTTGCGTTCCAAGGCTTTATCTATAAGTCCTTCTTTAACCTCGGGGAAATCACAAAGATGAATACTCACCGGGGCTTCACAATATAACTCTCTAACAAGGTTCTGATATAGCTCTTCAGTTATAAAAGGTACAAAAGGTGCTGCAACCTTGATAAAGGTAACCAGGGTTTCATAAAGTGTTAGGTATGCAGCTATTTTATCGTTGTCCATCTCAGACTTCCAGTAACGTTCCCTAGAACGGCGCACATACCAATTGCTGATATCATCAATCAATGATTCCAACGCCCTCGCAGCTCCGGTAATGTCTAAGTCTTCAAGGTTTTGTCGTATTTTCTTATTGACACTGTTTACCTTTGACAGTAGCCAACGATCTAATTCACTTCTATCTTCAGGAGCCATGACATATTTTTTCGGATCAAAATCGTCTATATTGGCATAGAGCACAAAGAAAGAATATACATTCCACAAAGTCCCCAGGAATCGCCTTTGTGATTCACTCACCGCATCCTGGTAGAAACGACTTGGGCTCCAGGGAGGGCTTGCCACATACAAATACCAGCGCATAGCATCGGCGCCTTGCTCACTTAATACCTTCCAAGGATCCAAAACATTGCCCTTATGCTTGCTCATTTTAGTACCGTGTTCATCAAGAACATGCCCCATGACAAGAACGTTTTTATATGGAGATTCATCAAACAATAGTGTGGAAATCACCAAGAGACTGTAAAACCATCCCCGAGTCTGATCAATAGCTTCTGATATAAAGTCTGCTGGAAAGTGTTTGTGGAAATAATCCTCGTTTTCAAAGGGATAATGTAGTTGGGCAAAAGGCATAGCACCGGAGTCAAACCAGCAGTCGATGACTTCGGGTACACGTTTCATATCACCACCGCATTTTGGACACCCCAGAATCACATCATCCACATATGGTTTGTGTAACTCTATATCTTCAATAGCATTTTTACTCATTTCTTTAAGCTCTTTTATACTTCCAACTGCATGTTGATGGCCACAGTCATCACATATCCAGATATTTAGAGGTGTCCCCCAATATCTCTCTCTGCTCAGACACCAGTCAATGACATTTTCTAAGAAATTACCAAAACGTCCGTCTCGAATATGTTCAGGATGCCAGTTGATCTTTTTGTTTATCTCTAGAAGCTGATCTCGAATGGCAGTCGTCTTTATAAACCAGCTGCTGCGGCCGTAATAAAGCAGTGGCGTATCACACCGCCAGCAAAAAGGATAGCTGTGTTTATATTTTTGCGATTTATAAAGGATGCCCCGATCTTTTAAGTCCTTTAAAATACCCTTGTCAGCTTCCTTTACAAACATTCCTGCCCAAGGGGAAACTTCATCAGTAAATTTGCCCTGGGCATCCACCGGTTGCAGTACAGGGAAGCCGTGTTCATGCCCTACCCGGGAGTCGTCTTCACCAAAAGCAGGGGCTATATGGACTATGCCTGTGCCATCTTCCAAGGTAACAAAATCCGCTGTAACGACACGATATGCTTTATCTTTTTTCCCTTCGAAAAACGGGAATATCGGGTCATATTTAGCCGAAACCAATTTTTCTCCAGGGAACTTATCGATTACAGTATACTCACCATCTAAAACCTCTAACCTTCCTTCGGCAAGAATGAGCTTTTCGCCGCTCTGTTCCACCATTACATAGGTATAATTGTCTTTTACCGCCAAAGCTACGTTTGATGGAAGTGTCCAAGGAGTAGTGGTCCACACAAGAAAATACGTATTTTTTTCTCCGGATACCGGAAATTTCGCAAAAACTGATGGATCTTCCACCTCTTTATATCCTTGAGCTACTTCATGGCTGGAAAGAGATGTACCACAGCGAGGACAATATGGGACAACCTTATTGCCCTTATACAGCAAACCCTGCTCCCAGATTTTTTTAAGTGCCCACCATACTGACTCAATATAATTGTTATGATAGGTGACGTAAGGATTGTCCATATCTATCCAAAATCCTACCCGTTCGGTCATCTTGCGCCATTCCTGCTCATAGGTAAAGACACTGTTTTTGCACTTCTTTATGAAATCTTCAACACCATAGCTTTCAATCTGTGGTTTACCGCTTATGCCCAGTTGTTTTTCCACTTCTAACTCCACAGGAAGACCGTGAGTATCCCAACCGGCTTTCCTATCAACCCTGTAACCTGTCATGGTCTTGTAGCGGGGAATTAAGTCCTTTACTACTCTGGTAAGGACATGACCGGCGTGGGGCATCCCGTTGGCAGTAGGTGGCCCTTCATAAAAAACATAATTAGGCGCATCCTTTCGACTTTCAATGCTCTTTCTAAATACCTGCTCCCTATCCCAAAAATCAAGAACCTTTTCTTCGATAGGGACAAAATTCATTGTTGGTTCTACTTTTTTAAACATTGCTAACCTCCTGGATTAAGTCTATATCTTAGGTAAAAAATACGCTATATATTATCGATAGTATCATAGGGAATATCGCTCAATTAGATTTGTTTTTCGTATTACCTGTGACGACCTTTTTTCTAAAATAGTATAGCTTTTTTATATCAAAAAAACCCCGTCCTAAAAGGGACGAGATTTCTCCCGCGTTACCACCCAAATAGAAAAAGCCTACATTATGATAATAAAGGTCTTTTTCCTTCTCCTTTTGTTAACGACTACCTAGCCGGCCACTCTTACTCCATAGTTTCAGAATCGCACTCCGGGATGATCTTCAACCATCATCTCCTATCGGGCTTCCACCTTCCCCAATTCGCTAAAAGGATTCCTGATGTTTACTGTCCCCATCATAGCTTTAATAATATATCTATTTCTTTTTTATGATATATTATTTTAATTGTAATGTCAACGATTACGGAATCATTGGGAATCTTTAATTGTTACAGTGCTGCATGCAATCTCAAACTACACCTACGCAGTTATTCATCTCAAAAAAATAGAGAAGTTTCCTTATATTTTATTGTGTGGTATAATATTTTTGTCTACTAGACTATTTTAACTTTTAACCGACCGGTATACGGCCTCAAGTATTCATCAATAAAACTTAAATGTTATTACCTATAAACGAGGAGGATCGGGGGGTTTTATTATGGCTAAAAAAAAGGCAAAGAAAAGACGAAAGATATTTACTTGGTATAACATACTTATTTTTATTCTTGTACTAATTATCATTGGTTTGGGAACAGGGTTTGGAATATTCATGTCATATGTTAAAGATGCACCTGAATTTGACCCAAAAAAACTAAAACCCAGTGAAACTTCTATGGTCTTTGATCAAGACGGCAAAGTAATGGCTGAACTTCATGGCGAGCAAAATCGAGTGCCTGTACCGATAGAAACAATTCCAAAAAACTTGATAAATGCCTTTATTGCAATAGAGGATCAATACTTTTATTCTCATAAAGGGGTTAATATTCGTTCGATAATAGGATCCCTTGCAACAAATCTTATGCATGGCGGAATTAAACGGGGTGCCAGTACTATCACTCAGCAGTTGGTAAAAACTGCATTTTTATCCCCTGAACAAGCTTGGAAACGAAAAGCACAAGAGGCGTGGCTTGCTATACAACTGGAAAGGCATTATACCAAAAATGAAATAATGGAGTTTTATTTAAATCAAATCTATTTTGGGCATTCGGCTTACGGTGTTGAATCTGCTGCTGATACTTACTTCGGTAAAAGTATTGATGAGGTAAATTTAGCCGAAGCAGCTATGCTGGCAGGAATAACAAAAGGTCCTGAATATTATTCACCCTACTTGAATTTTGACCGAGCCAAAGAACGCCAGGAGATTATTCTAAATACTATGGCTGAGCTAGAATATATCAGTAAAGATGAAGCGGAAAATGCCAAAAAAGAAGAACTTAATCTGGTAGGAATAAAAAACGTAACCGCCGATTATAAAGCTCCTTACTTTACTGATTATGTAATACGAGAACTGGCAGCCCAGCTTCAAAAGGAATTAGGTCTTACAGAAGATGAGGCTTATAAGAAGATTTATACTGATGGTCTGAAAATATATACTACAGTTGATATGAAAATTCAGGAAGCAGCTGAAAAGACTTTAGCAGACCCTAATAATTATCCTTATTCTAAAGATGATGATAATGAGATCGTTCAGCCCCAAGCAGCTGCCGTTATAATCGATCCCCATACCGGGCATATAAAGGCTTTAGTAGGAGGTCGGGAACATCAGAGGAAACTGGGTTTCAATCGGGCTTCTCAAGCTTTCAGGCAGCCCGGATCAACTTTTAAGCCAATTATGGTATATACTGCGGCAGTTGATATGGGTTACACCGCCGGAACAGTGATTGATAATTCTCCGGTATCATATCCCTCAGGTTCCGGGGGCATATGGTCTCCTAAAAACTACACCAATGACTTCAAAGGCCTAACAACTATAAGAAAAGCTGTAGCTGATTCAGTAAATGTTGTTGCTGTCAAGGTATTTAATGCAATCGGTGTAGATAGGGGTATAGAATACGCTCAGAAACTCGGCATTAAAAACCTTGTACTTACAGGAGATAAAAATGATAGACAACTTTCTGCCGCTCTTGGAGGTATAACCAAGGGAGTAACTCCTTTAGAATTGGCTTCTGCTTTTGGTACACTTGCAAATGAAGGTATACATGTTGAACCTATCGCCATATTAAAGGTTGTAGATAAAAGCGGAAGAACAATATTCGAAAACAAGCCGGAACAGTGGAGCGCCGTCAGCAAGCAGACAGCTTTTATCGTAACCGATATGATGCGAAGTGTTGTAACCGAGGGAACCGGGTGGAGAGTGGCTGATTTCCCTTTCCCGGTAGCAGGAAAAACCGGTACAACTTCGGATGACAAGGATGTATGGTGGGTTGCTTATACACCTCACTTGACTGGAGTTGTGTGGATGGGCCATGATGATCCGGCAACCATGCGCAATGTTGCGGGAGGTTATCAACCAGCTTTGATTTGGAAAAAAATAATGACAGTAGCTCATCAGAACTTGCCAAAGAAACAATTTGAAAAACCGGATGGAATAGTCGGACCCATTGAAATTTGTATAGATTCGGGAAAATTACCTACAGAATTATGTTCTAAAGATCCAAGGGGACATAGGACCAGAAAAGAATATTTCATCAGAGGTACCCAGCCGACGGAACACTGTGATGTTCATGTTGAAGATTTTTTAGATGTTTCTACCGGTCTCTTGGCAACAGAATTTTGCCCGGAAGAATTAGTTGAGAGAACAGTATTTATTAAACGCCGTGAACCCTTTACTCCTTCACCTACTGGCCAAATACCTTTAGATGCAAAATATGAATTACCAACAGAATACTGTGATGTCCACGAATCGGAACCTGTAATTACTATTCCTGATGAGAATGATTATGAAGATTGGTTTAATGGTGATGACGATGAGGATAACAATGGTTGGTTTAATGGCAATGACAATGACAATTTTGAAAACGAATAGATGAATTAAGAGAGATTTATGACCAGGCCATAAAAAGAGGAGAAGTATTGCGACTATATTTCTCCTCTTTACATATTATTATCCCAACTTAGATTTATATTATTTACTTCACGCTACGATCATCTACTTCTTTATCTCATCCGAATCTATCACATCAATACCGTGTTTTTGTAAGTATGCTGCTGTTACTCCCATACCTT
>JAQWCA010000081.1 GCA_028706065.1 Tepidanaerobacteraceae bacterium | reverse complement strand
GGAACACCCTACAATGAAGCCGGTGGTACTTTGTGCTTATCCCATACAAAATAGCAGTGTTCCTAATAGTATTGTTCTCGATCCCTTTTCGGGGTGCTTTTCAACAGGGATTGCTTGTGAACAAACAGATCGCATTTGCTATGCTATCGAATTGGATGAAAAATATGTGGATGTAGGAGTAAAGCGCTATATCAAGTATATAGGCTCTGATAAAGAAGTTTTTCTAATACGAGATGGGAAAAATCAGGCATATAAAGCCTGTTTTTAACGTTTCACCTTACGGAGGACTGCATTCGTTCTCAAAAGCAGTCCTTTAAGTGCAAAAGAAGAGCCCGATAACCCTTGACTTATCTGTGTTTGTAAGTGATATATAGACTGCCAAAAAACACAGGGAGGCAAGCAATGTGAAAAAGAAAGAGCGCTTTATAGCAACTTATAACAACAAAACCTACGAAATCTCCGGCAAGTGGGAAGGCTCCATTGTTCTTTCTCCGGTGGATACTCAAGACGATCGGTGCCAAATTTATACTGCAGATGAGATGAAAGAGCTTCTACAAACCGGTGAACGGGTACTTGTAAACAGCGAAGGTTACACCTATTATGCAGAGAAAGTGATTATGCAAAGCAATGTCGCTAAAGCATCGATTTTCAGTGTTGTTTAGGATTGATTACTTTGCATAATAAAATTCTATCTAGTCTTACCAAAATCCTTTAACCAAGAGAGCAGATCTGAGTCTGTAGTCAATGAAGGTACATTTGGAGTTTTGACGGTCGATAATTTTTATAGAGCTACTCTTTTCATCTCAGTACTTGCTCTTGCATATACTTACGTTGTGCTAACATCAACATGTCCAAGTAAATCTCTGATGTATATGAGGTTCACAGTGGCTGGGCCATTCGAGGCTCGAAACAACTTTAATTTATGCTTATGCCGACACGGAACAAAAGAGGAAAGCAATCGAAAGTGCTATTCCAGAGGATAGTACACTCAAAGAATTTCTAAAACCTGAAAGATATAGCATTGATGATGATGACCTTATCAAACGGCTTTATGGTCTGAAATAGCTATACAACTTATCAGGAAATATGCAAAAGGAAATGGAATCGTTATAGCTCCATTTCCTTTTTGTTTTTCAACTCTATGACCTCTTTATAAGTGAGTTTCTGATCGTCTCTAATAACATATATATCCGATCCTGCTTCATCAGAATTCTTGATAAGCGCTAATAATATGGTAAAATGTAATCGGTAGAAACCGCATAATTTTTTCCAGGAAAGATTGACAAAAAGGCTTAACCAGTATATTATAATAGTAACAGAGCCCACCACGCCTCTTAGCAATGCGGACCAGGGTGGGACTTTTTATTTGGCGGAGATTTTTATGGAGATTAAAAAAAGTATAAAAAAGCCGATGACCTTCAAAGAGCAAGTCCAGATTTTAAGATCAAGGGATCTTATTAATTGATGATGAAGATATGGCAATATCCATATTGCAGAACATCAATTATTATCGATTAAGCGCATATTTGCTTACATATAAAAATAGGGATGGCTTTTATAATGGGGCTTCAATCATGGATGCCTATAGACTTTACCAATTTGGCAAAGAGCTCCAGATGCAAAAATGTATAGATTACATGTGGGGAACAGGCAACGCGACTATAGAGTTGTGCAGCTTGTTCCCCTGTAAAAAATGCTCAGCATATATAAGAAAATTAAAAAATCTATGATTTTCAAATCCGTATTCGGGACTTTTGACCAATTGCTAAAATAAAAATCCCACACTATTGACAATCACCCTTGTAGATGGCTAAAATAAAGTGTATGTGTATTTTTATTTATGGATAATTTTCAAGGGGGATTTATACATGGCAACTAAGTATATTTTTGTTACGGGAGGAGTTGTATCTTCCCTAGGCAAAGGCATAACGGCGGCCTCGCTGGGGCGTCTTTTAATAAGTAGGGGTCTATCTGTCACCATGCAGAAATGTGACCCCTATATTAATGTAGATCCCGGGACTATGAGCCCCTATCAACACGGTGAGGTTTATGTTACCGATGATGGAGGCGAAGCTGACCTGGATCTGGGCCATTATGAGCGCTTTATCGATGTAAGCCTTACCAAAAACAGTGATATCACCACAGGAGGAATTTACTGGTCTGTAATAAATAAAGAGCGACGAGGAGATTATAACGGTAAAACAGTGCAGGTCATACCCCACATCACCAATGAAATAAAAGAACGTATAACCCGGGTTGGCAAAGAGTCCAATGCCGATGTGGTTATCGTCGAGATTGGTGGGACTGTTGGTGATATAGAAGGTCTTCCATTTTTGGAGGCAATAAGGCAGATGAAGACAGAAGTAGGGCGGGATAATGTGCTCTATGTGCATGTAACCCTAGTGCCCTACATATCTACAGCAGGGGAATTAAAGACGAAGCCCACACAGCATAGTGTCAAAGAACTCAGGAGTATTGGTATCCAGCCGGACATCATCGTCTGCCGTTCGGAATATGAGATTTCCGAAGATTTGAAGGAAAAGATCGCCCTGTTTTGCAATGTAGAGCCCGAATGTGTCATACAGAACTATGATGCAGAGACTATTTACGAAGTGCCTCTCATTCTTAAAGATGAAGGCCTTGATCAAATTGCGGCTAAGAAGCTTGGTGTTGACGGTATGAAAGCCGAACTTTCTGAATGGGAGGAGATCGTAAAGAGGGTAAAAAACCCTTTAAAACAGGTAAACATAGCTTTAGTAGGCAAATACGTGGAACTGCACGATGCATACCTTAGCGTAGCCGAAGCCCTTTGTCACGGTGGTATAGTCAATGACACTAAAGTGGATATCAAATGGGTTCACTCGGAAGAGCTTGAACATAAAAATGATTTGTCCTCGGTTTTTCGAGATATAGACGGTATCATAGTGCCCGGGGGTTTTGGCCAACGAGGTATTGAAGGAATGATAAAGACTATAAAATATGCTCGAGAGAATAAGATTCCATTTTTCGGCATAGGTATAGGCATGCAGTGTGCTGTGGTAGAATTTGCACAAAATGTATGTGGTTTAAAAGATGCCCATACTACAGAGGTCAATCCAAAGACACCTCATCCTGTTATAGACTTTTCACCGGAAGAAAAAGCGGCTAAGATTCAAGGAGCCATGCGTTTAGGTGGTTATTCCTGTAATGTATTACCAGACACACTGGCCATGTCGGCCTATGGCCAGAAACTCATTAGCGAACGCCATCGCCATCGCTATGAGTTTAACAATGATTATCGAGAGATCCTTACAGGATGTGGAATGCTCCTTTCCGGTATTTCTCCTGACGATGACCTTGTAGAGATTATAGAAATAAAAGACCATCCATGGTTTTTAGGAACACAGTTTCACCCGGAATTTAAATCAAGACCTAACAAACCCCATCCCCTTTTCCGTGATTTTATAAAAACCGCACTAGCTGGTGCCAAGCACTTAACTTATTAACTTATTGCGAAGAAGCACAAGTAACGTTAGCACTCATATTTTTGAAGATAAAGAAGGTCAGAATCTGCAAGTCACTGATCTTCTTTTTGTATTAGCATCTAAATTTTCCATTTTACGACAGTGCATTTAAAGATATAGCAGGAAAAAGTAAAAATTTGTCTAATACTATATATATATATTTGCAGTTAAACGAGGGGAGGAACAATTTTGAAAGGTATTAGATTTAGAGTAGTATTAATCAATATGATACTTGTAGCTGCTTCCCTAGGGGGATACATATATTATTTCCACGGGGAGGATCTTGCAAACCAAGATAATCTTCTGGTAATCGCTGCAGCCGTTTTAGTTTCCGGTATCATATCTTTTCTTGTTTCAATAGGTGCTTCGCGTCCCATTGAAGGCATAGGACAAAGCCTTGCTGCTATAGCCAAGGGCGATTTTACCGTCAAAGCCAAAAAACTTGCCCAAAGTGATATGGGTGCCCTGGCTGATGCATATAATGATTCTTTGGACAAAGTAAGAAACATCTTGAAAAATGCCAAAGATACAACGGAAGAAATGGTATCATCAGCTACTTCAATTGAAGAAATAACGAGGCAAAGCCAGGAGGCTTCCTCTGATTTCGAAGGTTCCGTAAAACAGAGCTTGAGCAAAAGTTCTGCGAGCCTTGAAGAGATGAAGACCCTTGTGGATAGTATTTCCGACATGTTGTCACAAATGAGTGCCGGAGTGGAGCAGATTGCTGCTAGCTCTTCTGAAGCATCCACAACAGCTGTAAACACGGCAGAGCTTGCCGATACCGGACATACTGCCATGCAGCAGGTTACTTTACAGATGGAAAAAATCAAAGAATCCAGTGGTTCTACCGCAGCCGTAATAAAATCTCTTGGTGAAAGCTCTGAGACCATAGGTCAGATCGTGGAGACCATTACCGGTATAGCTGATCAGACCAATCTACTGGCACTCAACGCAGCTATCGAAGCGGCCAGGGCTGGGGAGCAGGGCAGGGGTTTCGCAGTAGTGGCCGATGAAATAAGAAAACTTGCCGAACAATCCGGTGATGCTGCCAAACAGATAGGTGGGCTCATATCAACGGTAATAACTGAGGTAGACAAGGCCGTAGCAGCAAAAGATCAAGGCTCTGCCAATGTAGGAAAGGGTATTGAAGCGGTTAACTCTGCTGCCCAAACCTTTGAACAAATTTTAAGTGCGGTTGGGCAAGTGGCAGAGCAGATGCAGGAGATATCCGCTGCTACAGAGGAGATGGCGGCCAGCACCGAAAATACCACCGAGTCCTTTAAAAAGATGACAGATATTACTATGGATAGCTCAAATCAAGCCAAAGATATAGCAGATTTGACAGAAAAGCAGAATATGTTGTTGGGAGAGATCGCCTATTCGGCTAAAAAAATCAAAGAAGATGCCGATAAGCTCGGTGCAGTAATGAATATCATAAAAATTTAAATACAAGAAAGGTCGGTAACCAAATTTACCGGCCCTTTTTGATTATGGGAAATAACGGTATTACCTATGGCCTGCTCTATAGTTACTTTATTCATCAAATCATGTATAATAAAGCATAAGAGTAAAACACACAGCGGAGGGTATTCATATTATGGAAATAAAGATCATAAATCAAGAGGAGAAACAAATATTTAATGATTTCATGGCCAATGGGCCGAAAGGTAATGTGCTTCAATCCTACGAATGGGGGGAGGTAAAACGCCGCACAGGATGGGAACCCATCAGACTCCTTGTCTTTGATGAAGGTAAACCCATAGCGGGAATTTCCATATTAAAAAGGCGACTACCTATACCGGGTTTTAAAAAATGCATTTTCTATGCCCCTCGGGGTCCTGTGGCCGATTATACCGAAAAGAATACTTTAAGGTTTCTCTTTGCAAAAATAAAATCCATTGCAAAAAAACATGGAGCAATCCTATTAAAAATAGATCCGGATATTAATGCTCCCAATGAGGAAGTAGTGAAAAATCTTCGTTCAATAGGCTTTAACCTTTTAGACTCGGGCAAGGATTTTGATGGTATCCAACCCAAATTTGTCTTTCGTCTAGACATAAAGGATTCTCTTGACCACATCGCAGCCTCTTTCCATCATAAAACCCGTTACAATATCCGCCTTGCAGGTCGTCGGGGAGTAACGGTCAAGGTGGGGCGACGAGAGGATTTAAAATCCTTTTATAAAATCCTTGAGGAAACTTGCATTCGTGACCAATTTTTAGTCCGAGGTTTTGATTACTTCGAGACCCTTTGGGATGAGTTGGTTGAAAAAGGGTTGGCAAGACTCTTTATGGCCGAATATGAAGGAAGATTCATAGCGGGCACTTTAGCCTTTATTTTTGGCGACAAGGCTTGGTATATATACGGAGCTTCCTCAAATGAAGACCGCAATGTCATGCCCAACTATGCCCTTCAGTGGGCTATGATCGAATGGGCTAAAGAAAATAACTGCACCATGTATGATTTCCGAGGTGTATCCGGGGATCTTTCACCTGACAATCCCCTCTATGGATTATATAGATTCAAGAAGGGATTCAGCGGTGAATTCACCGAATTCATCGGAGAATTTGATATGCCTCTTTCCCCCTTCTTTTATTACCTATGGGTTCACATCATTCCCGGTTATCGAAAACTTAGAAAAAACTTGGTCAATTTCTTCCGCCGTATCAAAAGACAATAAAACCTTTCAGGAGGTGCATAATGCTTAAAAAACTCACCCCCGATGAACTTCGGGAGATTTGTGACGAATCTACCCTTCCCTTCAAATCCACTGAACAACTGACCCCCCTTACGGATATCATCGGCCAAGAGCGAGCTGTTCGGGCTATGGAGTTCGGCTTGAAAATAAACCGTAAGGGATACAATATTTTCATGACAGGCCTTACCGGCACCGGGAAGACCAGTTATGCCCGATCGGTGGTAAGCCGCTTCGCTCAAGGCAAGCCCATCCCAGATGATATCATTTACGTATACAATTTTTCCAGACCTGAAAAGCCTATGGTTATAAACCTGCCAGCCGGTAAAGGCTCCGAAATCTCAAAGGATATGGAAAAACTCATTTCCGATATTCGAGAGGAAATATCCAGGGCTTTTAATGATGAAAGTTTTGTAAATCAGCGGCAGGAGATTATAGATCGGTATCAGAAGATTTCCATGGAACAGATTTCACAATTAGACGTTATCGCCAAGGCCCAGGGATTTGCCCTACAAAAAACCTCTCAGGGCATCGTGACAATCCCCCTTTCCGATACAAAACCAATGAGCCAAGAGGAATTTGAAACCCTGGATGATGAGAAAAAGAAAGTATTGGAACAGAAGAGCCAAGGCTTACAGAGCAAGATTGATGAAGCTATACGGAAAGTTCGGACACTTGATAAATTGGCAAAGAAAGAACTGGATGAACTGGAACGGAATACGGCTCTTTCCACCATAAATCCTCTCTTTGAAGAAATGATTTTAAAGTATAAAAGTCATGAAAAAATCATCGATTACCTTAAATCTGTGAAAAGCGACTTTATAACCAACTTGATGATTCTAAAAGAAGACAAGAAGAAAAAAGAAGAGGGAAGCGAATTAGTTCAACTCTTCAATCCTACAGCTAAATCGGATATTTTTCTTAGATATAAGGTAAACCTGTTTGTAGACAATAAAGCTACACCTGGTGCCCCAATAGTCTTTGAAACCAATCCAACCTATTACAATCTTTTTGGCAAGATTGAAGGTAAAGCCCAGTTCGGAACCATAGTAACCGACTTTACAGTTATAAGAAGTGGTGCCATTCACAGGGCAAACGGCGGCTATCTTGTCCTTCAAGCTCAAGATCTATTTAAAGAACCCTTTGCCTGGGATGCTCTAAAAAGAGCCTTGAGCAACGGCGAATCCCGAGTTGAAAACATAGGTCAGGAATATCGGTCCATTCCCACTGTTACATTAAAACCCCAACCCATACCTATAGACGTGAAGATTATCCTCATAGGCACACCTTACATCTATAGCCTACTAAACACCTATGATGAGGACTTTAAAAAACTCTTTAAGATAAAAGTAGATTTCGATATAGAAATGGATCGCAATCCAACAAACATCAAAAAATATGCCGCACTGATTTGCAAAACTTGCAGGACGCAAAATCTTCTGCACTTTGATTCCTGTAGTGTAGCTAGAGTTATAGATTACAGCTCACGCCTGGCCGAAGATAAAACAAAACTCTCCACCCGATTCAACGAAATCCTTGAAGTACTTTACGAGTCAAGCACCTGGGCTGAACTAGATGGTAGTGACATTGTTACAAAAGAACATGTAGAAAAGGCTATATCGGAAAAGATATACCGCTCCAACAGGATAGAAGAGCGGATATTGTCAATGATTAAAAAAGGAGAAATTCTGGTAGATACTGAAGGTGCTGCCGTAGGTCAGGTCAACGGTCTCTCTGTGCTTGATGCCGGAGACTATGTATTTGGTCAGCCATCTCGGATCACAACCAAGGTCTATCTCGGTGACGCCGGTGTGGTAAATATTGAGCGGGAGGCCAAAATGAGCGGATTATGAACTTCTTGTCTAAAATCGATGGTATTTCCAGGGAAGCAAGGAACAGCAAAATGAAAAACCCGGTAGTACACGACTTTGTT
>JAQWCA010000080.1 GCA_028706065.1 Tepidanaerobacteraceae bacterium | reverse complement strand
TTAATGAAAAACTAAAGGGCGGTGTCATCATGGATGTCACTACCCCGGAGCAGGCGAGAATTGCCGAACAAGCAGGAGCAGTAGCTGTCATGGCGTTGGAACGGGTGCCCGCCGATATAAGAAAACAGGGTGGGGTAGCACGTATGTCGGATCCTAAGATTGTCAAGGCAATAAAGGAAACTGTCTCGATTCCAGTAATGGCCAAATGCCGAATCGGGCATTTTGTAGAAGCTCAGATTTTGGAGTCATTGGGGATTGACTACATAGATGAGAGCGAAGTTCTGACTCCCGCTGACGAAGCTTTTCATATTGACAAAACCAAATTCAACACTCCCTTTGTATGCGGAGCCAGAAACTTAGGGGAAGCTCTTCGCCGTATAGGGGAAGGAGCAGCAATGATAAGAACAAAGGGTGAGGCAGGAACCGGCAATGTGGTGGAAGCGGTGAAACATATTCGGACCGTCTTGGGGCAAATCCGAAAACTTTCCAACATGCCCGAAGAAGAGCTAATGAGTGTTGCAAAAGAGATGGGCGCTCCCTTTGACTTGATAAGATTTGTTGCTAAAGATGGGAAACTCCCGGTTGTAAACTTTGCTGCAGGGGGTGTTGCAACTCCTGCCGATGCGGCACTACTGATGCAGTTAGGATGTGACGGTGTATTCGTAGGATCCGGTATATTCAAATCCGCCAATCCAGAAAAAATGGCAAAGGCTATAGTAGAGGCTGTTGCACACTATAAAGACCCCGATATTCTTGCTAAGATTTCAGAAGACTTGGGAGAGGCTATGCAAAGCCTGGAAATAGACAAATTAGAAGATCGCTATGCCGAACGCGGTTGGTAATCAGTCCCCAAAGCTAATTCCTATATTTTTAGCGGCATTTACTAACACATGGTTTGTAGGTACAGTTCTGCACCCTGAAGAAATATCTCCAAAATCCAGTGAAGTAACAAGCCCATTTCTAAGGGATACCATTTTCCCGTATTCACCGGATAATGCAAGCCTTGCAGCGGCTTCACCGTAACGGGTGGCTAAAATTCGGTCAAAAGGTGATGGAGAGCCCCCTCTTTGTAAATGCCCCAAAACTGTTGCTCGGCTTTCAAACCCAGTAGTTGTTTCAACCAACCGGGCTATGAGATGACTTATACCCCCTAGGCGAACAGGATCTCCACTTCCCTCTATAGTTTCCCTTACTACCTGTTCACCTTTGGGGTTTTTTGCGCCTTCAGCTACTACTATGATACTAAAGGGCTTGCCTTCTTCTTTTCTTGAAATAATCTTTTTTGCCACATTTTCCATAGTCCATGAGATTTCCGGTATCAGTATTACATCTGCACCGCCGGCTACGCCGCTGTATAGTGCAATCCAACCGGCATACCTTCCCATGAGCTCCAAGACCATCACCCGATGGTGTGATTCAGCTGTGGTATGAAGCTTGTCCAATGCTTCGGTGGCTGTTGTTACAGCGGTGTCAAAACCGAAGGTCTGTTCAGTGCCTTGCATGTCATTGTCGATGGTCTTGGGAACACCCACTATCCGAGCGCCCTTTTCAGTCAGTTCCCGGGCAATGGCTAAACTGCCATCCCCACCGATTACAATAAGGCAATCAATTTTAAGAGTTTCCAAGTTATCTACGGCCTTATTCGACATGTCTTTGTATACAATATTGTCGTCTTCTTCAACTGGAAAATTAAAGGGGTTTTCTCGGTTATTGGTCCCTAGGATGGTACCACCTCGGTGAAGTAACCCAGAAATATGCTGTTTTTCCAGTTTTAAATAATCTCCTCGTATAAGTCCACTGTAACCATTTCTAAAACCATAAAGTTCAACACCTTCAGCCCCGGCTACTTTGGCAACCGCTCGAATTACCGCATTTAAACCCGGAGCGTCGCCACCGCCTGTAAGAATTCCTAATCTTTTCATATATAAAACCTCCTTGGTATTGATCCGATATTGAATCACGAATGTATCTTGATGTTATTAAAGGATGGTATATTTATTTTATAACTTTGATAAAAATAGTCAACAGCATTTACAAAAAATTTCAATAAAATAATAAATACACAACCTATATTTTTTATATTCTATACTTGAGGCAGGGCAGAAGACCGAAACGGAAAGTTTAAATATGTTGACAAATATAAGTTAGTATAATACAATAATTATGCAACCAAAATTTAGTTGCATAATTGACTTTAGAAAGGAATATACTGTGAGCAGAAAAGAAAAACTACTATCAAGATTATTATCTAGACCGAAAGATTTCACTTATAATGAAATAAAAGCTCTTCTAATATTGTTAGGATATAAAGAAGACAATGTGGGGAAAACAAGTGGCAGCGCTGTGCGTTTCATAAATGATAAGAATCATATTATTAGAATTCACAAACCACATCCGGATAATATTGTAAAATCATATATTATTAAAATGGTAATTGAGGAACTTTTAAAGGAGGGATTTATAAATGAATAGTGCATTGGAATATAAAGGATACTTTGGTAGTATAGAATTTTCTAATGAAGACGATTGTTTTTACGGTAAAATAATTGGAATTAATGATTTGGTAACTTTTGAAGGTAGCAGTGTAGAAGAAATCAGGGTTGCTTTTCGTGAGGCTGTAGATGATTATCTTTTAATGTGCGAAAGGGCAGGAAAAGAGCCTGAAAAAACTTACAAGGGCAGTTTTAATGTTAGAATAGATCCCAAACTCCACAAGAAGGCAAGCATTTTAGCGCAAGCAAGACATATTTCATTGAATCAGTTTATTGAACTTTCTATTGCTGAGAAGGTAGACCAGTTGTACCGTGCAAATCCTTAATAAGGTGCTAATTATATTAAATAGCGTATTAGAATAGCATTAGGCGGTAGTTCCTGCAGCTAGAGAACTACCGCCCAATTTTAAGGTTTTTACGGCATAGGTGTTGAAAAGTAGCCGGTATTGTTGTATATTACAATTAAAATGTAAATTAACAATTTTTCGCAAAAAAATAAAAAAGGCCACGACAGTGGAAAATTAGGGGGAATGGGGTTTATGGCGACTATTAACAACTTATTAGAAATGGCTGTAAAAAGCAACGCATCAGACCTTCATTTGACCGCCGGTGTGCCTCCGGTCATGCGCATTTACGGCAAACTGGTGTTTACAAAAATGGATACATTGACCCCTGAATCCACTGAGATTTTGGCCAGTGAAATTTTAAACGAGAAACAAAAAACCTTATTGCAGCAAGAGGGACAGATAGACTTATCACTGTCCCTTGTTCACATGGGGAGATTCAGGGTAAATGTTTTTAAGCAGCGGGGTTCTATAGGCCTTGCTATAAGGCTTATACCATATCAAATTCCGTCCCTAGAAGAGCTCAACCTACCTTCCATTATACAGACTCTTGCGGGGAAGGAGAGTGGTTTTATCCTTGTCACGGGACCGGCCGGAAGTGGGAAATCCACTACACTGGCAGCCATGATAGATATAATCAATTCTCGCCGAAGTTGTCACATAATAACCTTGGAAGATCCTATAGAATTTTTACATAAACACAAAAAAAGCATAGTAAATCAAAGGGAAATTGAGACGGATTCGCAAAGTTTTGCAACGGCTTTGCGAGCAACTTTAAGGCAAGATCCGGATGTGATATTGGTAGGGGAAATGCGGGATTTAGAAACCATCTCCACGGCTATTACTGCAGCAGAGACAGGCCATCTGGTGCTTTCAACTTTACACACCAACGGTGCGCCCCAAACTGTGGATAGGATTATCAATGTATTTCCGCCCTATCAGCAGCAACAGGTAAAAATCCAACTGGCCAATACACTGCTGGGGGTTGTGTCTCAAAGGCTTATTCCCCGGGTAGACTGTCAAGGTTTAGTTCCTACTGTAGAAGTGATGATATCTACACCGGCTATAAAAAACCTGATAAGAGAGGGAAAGACCCATCAGATATATTCTTCAATACAGACCGGGAGCAAATACGGGATGCAAACCATGGAAAGCTCGGTCTACGAGTTGCACGAGAGAGGCTTGATCAGTTCTGCTCAAGATATGGTCGCCTGGCCGCTCACTTCGAACGGGAAAATGAACTTATGAACAAAGTCAAATCAGCCACCACTTATCTCATTATTATGAGCGTTACAGCAATTTTGGTAGTAATATTTATTGTGACAAATGTCCTTCCGGTATTTGCAGGCAGTTTGAAATGCTTAAACACACCTAATAAGACAAATCAGGACTAAGCATGAGTAAAAAGCAAAGTAAGGAGGTCAAAAAGTTGATCATGAAGATTGGAAGGGCTTTACATAAGAGAGCAAAGGGAGAAAAAGGTTTTACATTAATTGAGCTCATCGTTGTCATAGCGGTATTAGGGGTATTGACTACATTGGTGATTCCCAGGGTTATTGGAGTGAAAGAGGATGCTGAAACTGCAATAGATGATGCCAACGAGAAAATTATTAGAAATGCATTGGAAAGATACTATGCAAAAGAAGGGGAATATCCCTCAGATACGGAAGGGCTAAGTGTATTAGAGGAAGATTATTTGGACAAAGATTATAGTACTGAATGGAATTATTCACGTAATACAGATAAAAAAGGATATTCCTTAACTAAGAATTAACCATACCCTCAGTGGTACAGATCTGATAGCTTACCATTTCACTTTCTCATACAAAGAGCTAATTGATTTCATAAAGCTAAAGGAAATTACTATACGATACCATTTTGGCGGGTTTGGTTAGGCCGATAATTCGCATGTGGAGTGGGCAAGTTGGCTGCCAAGAATTGCGAAACTCATTAATTTATTGCCGAGTAGTGCAATTCTTCAGACAACAGAACACACATTATTGTAAGGTAGGCGAGATTTTAACTTAATCAAGTTTTATTCATGGAAGGTGCTGGGCCCATTGAACCTTTTTATCTTCATACTTGGTACTGTTATCGGCAGTTTCATAAATGTATGTATATACCGCATCCCCCGAGGTGAGTCGGTGGTATATCCACCATCTCATTGTTCCCGGTGCGGTTATCATCTTCAGCCACAGGATTTAATTCCCCTTTTAAGCTATTTTTGGCTTAGGGGAAGGTGCCGAAAATGCGGTGCTAGGATTTCCATGCGATACCCGTTGGTAGAGTTTTTAACAGGTATCATGTTTCTTGCGACCTTTAATAAATTTGGATTTACTTTTAATTTTTTAACCGCAATTATATTGGTTATATGTCTTATAATTTCTTTATTTATCGATTTAGAACATCAAATAATACCCGATAAAGTTGTATTGCCTACCATGGCTGCAGGTTTATTGATAAATATTGTAATGCATTGGAAAGACCTACCCGATTATCTAATGGGCTTTGCTTTGGGAGGTGGCATTATTTTTCTGATAGTCGTCCTTTCCAAAGGTGGTATGGGCGGCGGGGATATCAAGCTCTTTGCGACAGTGGGCATGTTTTTAGGCTTAAGGCTTACTGTTCTAGCGATACTGCTTTCATTTATCTTTGGCAGCATCGCCGGTCTTATTCTTATTATATTAAAATACAAAAGAATGAAAGATGCCATTGCCTTTGGGCCATTCATAGCTTTGGGCAGTGTTGTCAGCTTATTTATGGGTGATAGGATTATTTCCTGGTATTGGGGTTTGTTCTTTTAGGCGGGACGGAGTGATCCCTTTGCTTCGATTTGATTTAGAAAAATGGAAAGGAAGGTGCTAAAGTGCGTAAAGCGATTTTCTCGGTGCTGGTTCATAATGAATATGGGGTGGTTACAAGGATTTCCGGGTTATTTACCCGACGAGGCTTTAACATCACCAGCTTTACAGGTGAGGAAACAGAAGATCCTAGGATATCCCGTATCACTATCGTGGCTGAAGGAGATGAAAGAGAGCTTTCTCAGATAAAAAGCCAAGTGGAAAAACTGGTGGATGTCATCAAAGTCGTTGAACTGGATATAAAGGCCTCGGTTCAGCGAGAACTGGCCCTTATCAAAGTTGGAACAGATGACAAAAACCGCACGGAGGTTTTTCAAATAGTTGAATCTTTCAGGGGCAAGATAGTAGACATCGAGCCTTATGCGGTGATAATAGAGCTTACCGGTGATGTTACTAAGGTAAAAGCTTTTCTAAAAATGATGAAACACTATGGTATAATTGAGATAGTAAGGACCGGCGGCATAGCATTGCAGCGAGGCAGGGAAAGTATATACGATGCACCGGATCCGGATAAGACATCATTGGAGGAGGAAACCATATGATTAGTGACAGAGTAAAAAAAGGTATAATGAGGGCACCCCATAGGTCGCTGTTTTACGCTATGGGATATACAAAGGAGGAATTAAACAGACCTTTAATTGGTATTGTAAACTCTCAAAATGAGTTGATTCCCGGGCACATTCACTTGGATACAATAGCGCAAGCGGCGAAAACCGGTGTTTCTATGGCCGGTGGCACGCCTATGGAGTTTCCGGCAATAGGTGTATGTGACGGCATTGTAATGGGGCATGTTGGTATGAAGTATTCGCTGGCAACCAGAGAACTTATCGCCGATTCTATCGAGGCTGTGGCTGTTGCCCACGGATTTGACGGCTTGATACTGATTCCCAACTGTGACAAGATAGTGCCTGCTATGCTTATGGCGGCAGCCCGGATTAATATTCCTGCCGTGGTTGTAAGCGGTGGTCCAATGTATGCCGGTAGATATAAAGGTAAAGATGTGGACCTCAATACCTGTTTTGAAAAAGTATCAGCATTTACATCAGGAAATATTACAGAGCAAGAACTGGACGAAGTAGAACAGCAGGCCTGCCCCGGATGTGGGTCCTGTTCGGGAATTTTTACTGCAAATTCCATGAACTGCCTAACAGAAGTCCTGGGCATGGGCCTTCCAGGTAATGGGACAATTGCTGCCAATACCGGTGCTCGCATAGCCTTGGCAAAAAAGGCGGGAATGCAGGTCATGGAAATGGTAAAACGGGACA
This sequence comes from Tepidanaerobacteraceae bacterium, assembly GCA_028706065.1. Classification (GTDB taxonomy): domain Bacteria; phylum Bacillota; class Thermosediminibacteria; order Thermosediminibacterales; family Tepidanaerobacteraceae; genus JAQWCA01. The sequence continues at coordinate 1,260 of JAQWCA010000080.1, read as the reverse complement.
TAAAACCTCAAGACATAATGACTATGAAAGCCTTTAAAAATGCTATTACAGTCGATATGGGCATGGCCGGATCAACTAATACGGTATTGCACCTACCTGCCATAGCTAATGAAGTCGGTATAAAACTGGAACTAGACATTTTCGATGAGATAAGTAAAAACACCCCCTACCTTACTAAACTGAGTCCCAGTGGATATCATCACGTGCAGGATCTTCACGAGGCCGGGGGAATTCCTGCACTTATGAAAGAACTTTCACGAAAAGATCTATTAAATCTTGATTTAATCACAGTTACCGGCAAAACTGTTGGAGAAAATATAGCTAAGGCCGAAATAAAAAATCTGGAAGTAATAAGGTCATTAGAAGATCCTTATAGGGAAACGGGTGGTCTTGCCATACTGCGAGGCAATTTAGCTCCCGACGGTGCTGTAGTCAAAGAAGCTGCAGTAGCACCGGAAATGCTCTATCATGAAGGCCCTGCTAAGATCTATAACTCTGAAGAAGAGGTAACGGAAGCCATATATTCCGGCAAGATTCAAAAAGGCGATGTACTGGTCATACGCTATGAAGGGCCCAAGGGAGGCCCCGGCATGAGGGAAATGCTTTCCCCTACTTCATCCATAGCCGGTATGGGCCTTGATAAAGATGTAGCCCTTATCACCGACGGCCGGTTTTCCGGAGCAACTCGAGGTGCTTCTATCGGGCATATTTCTCCCGAAGCCATGGAGGGGGGACCGATAGGCCTACTTCGCGATGGGGATATAATTCGGATAGATATAAAGAACCGGAAGATTGACGTCCTCCTTTCGGAAGAAGAACTGGCCGATCGGAAAGCCAAATGGCAGCAGCCGGAGCCCAATATAAAGACCGGATATCTCTCTCGCTACTCTCGTTTAGTGACATCCGCTTCTACCGGTGCGGTGCTAAAATAGCATCCTTGAATCTTCTGTAGAAGCACCATTGTCAGCAGCAGTAGGGGCGAGCTGTGGTCGCCCGTTCTTAGCTTGCTATGAAAATAATATTTTTGTCAAAAAACAATCCCCTGATCTTATAAGATTTGTTTATTAGATCAGGGGATATTATTTTTACCGAAATCCAATAATGGGAACTCTAACAATCTGGCCGGGATAAATCACAGCATTGGGTCCTTCCAGCCGATTGGCCTCTACTATGGCTTCCACGGTACTGTCAAACCTTCGTGCAATAGCGGCCAAGGTATCTCCCCGCTGCACTACATAAAGCACCTCCTGCTTTAGATCG
>JAQWCA010000079.1 GCA_028706065.1 Tepidanaerobacteraceae bacterium | reverse complement strand
AGGCTTGGGAAAGGTACTCCTAGCCACAGGAATATCACCTTTACTAGTAAGGTTAAATCCAAAAGCTTCAGCCATCAAAATCATTTGGTCTCTTTCCACTTGCTGACCTATTTGAATAAAAACTACATTGCTGGAGTGCCTAAAAGCCGTAGACAAGTCATACTCGCCGGACCATAGATGCTCAGAATCCTTAATAATACTTCCATTAACTTTTATATAACCAGGAGTATAAAAAGTTTTATTCTCTATTTCAGGCTTATAAGTAAGGGCAGCTGCTAAAGTTATGATTTTAAAACTGGAACCGGGAGGGTAAAGACCTTGTATAGCCCGATTTATAAGTGGTTTATCCGCATCTTTTGAAAGAACCTCCCAATCTTTTTTAAGAGTAGATGAATCAAAGCCCGGAGAACTCACCATAGCTAAAATCTTTCCTGTTTGTGGTTCCAATGCAACTAAAGCCCCTTTTCTGCCCCAAAACATGTCATAAGCAGCCTTTTGTAAATCTAAGTCAATAGTAAGATGCAAATCGCTTCCGTGTTCACTTACACCCAGTATTTTTTGGCGCAATAATGTCACTGGATCTGTTTCAGATATCCCCAGCAATTCACCGTTGTAAACACTTTCGAGGCCTGCTCTCCCAAGGGTTTTATCCGAGTATCCCACCACATTACCTACGGCCTTCCCCCCATTATATAGCCTTTTCTTGGTGCCTTCTTCCATGCCCGTTTCAGCTAAAGGTCTACCTTTTGTATCGTAAATGGTTCCTCGCATAACTTTTTCTTCCTGCTCCCACAATCGACGATTATATGAACTCTTTATAAGTCTTTCTCGCTCGACAGTAGTAAAATATGTTAAGTACAGTATAAGAGAAATAAAAAGAACACAAAAAATGGCAAAAATTAGCTTGATATTTCTATGAAGCTTATCCATGAATCTCATCTCCTGCGGCTTTCATCTTTATACCATTTAGGATTCCTAAGGAAATAAAACTCATTACCATGGAACTTCCACCATAGCTCATAAAAGGCAGTGTTACCCCTGTCATGGGGATAAGCTTTGTGACACCGCCAATTATGATAAAAATCTGTATTCCGAAAAAAGTGGTAATGCTTAAAGCTGCCAAACTTAAGAAGCTGTTTTTTATTGACAGAGATATCTTAATCCCACGATATACCAACAAAAAATAAACAACAATAAGTGCTGAAGCACCCAAAAACCCAAATTCCTCAAAAAATGCCGAGAAGATGAAATCTGTCGTAACTGCCGGGATGTAATCAGGCCTACCAAGGCCCAAACCGGTACCGAAAAAGCCACCTTCTGCCATGGCAAAAAGTGATTGTACAATTTGATAACCTTTACCAGGGACATCTTCCCAGGGATTGAGCCAAGCTTTTACCCGAACTCTAACGTGACCAAATAGCTGATAACCTATAAATCCGGAAATTGCAGCCCCTGCAATACCGATTAACCCTAGATCCCAACGAGAAGTAGCTGCAAAAATAATTATAAGAGCTGTGAAGTAAAAAAGCATGGCACCACCTAAATCACGGGCCACAGCCAAAAGACCAAGAACTACAAGTATTTGACCAAAAAAATACAAAGGGTCTTTTATTTTCCAATGTCTTAAGCTTTCGGCCAAAAAAAAGCTAAAGGTTATTTTGGCTAACTCTGAAGGCTGAAATGAAAAACTTTGAAAAGCTATCCAGCTCTTAGATCCCCAACGCTCTACTCCGAATATCAATGGTGATATTAATAATAGGACAGTTATAATGAAATAATAAAAAGAACCAATTTGTATTCCTATCCAATATCTCGAAATAAGAGAACTTGCAAAAAACAAAATAAGTCCTATCCCGAACCAGGTAATCTGCTTGACAGCTGATTCAGGCTTTATTCTGTACAGCATTATTAGTCCCAGTTGAACAATAAAACAAGCCAAGATGAATAAAGCAGGATCTTGTTCTGCAAGAAAATGATTTGTTAAAAAGTACCCTATAAACATAATTACCATAAATATTATGCCACCGTAAATAGGTAAAGGAGAAAAAGAGCCCCCATGAATAGACAGCAGTAAAGAAGCTAGTATTCCTATAAGGGCTGTTAGAGCTATATTTTTATTATAAATAGCCTCTGTCCTTGGCTCCAAAGGTTTCACTCCTTAAAAACGTAAGTTTTTTTGTGCCTAAAAGGATTTCATCATCTTCTTTTAATTTCATTGGCCTTTTAATTTTTTTACCATTCAAAAAACTGCCGTTAGTGCTATGCAAATCTTGAATAACAAGACTTGAACCTTTTTTTGTAATTAAAGCATGTTTACTGGAAATAAATGGATCATTAATTATGATATCCGAATCTTCTGCTCTACCTATCGTATTTATATTAAATAAAGGATATTTTTGGCCGTTATCCTCCAAAAGACAAAATCCGGTATCCTGGGGTTTGTCTTTATCCTTCCTTAAGTCAGCTACCATAATTTTTAAAAAATTTAATAAAAAATAGTAAATAAGACAAATAAATATATATTTTGCGCTCCGTGCCAGCAGTTCGAACACGAAAACCACCTCTAATTTATTATACCACAAATCATTGTTGGTTAATTCTGCCTAAAGTCTGCCCTAAAACTTACAGCATAAAATACTTCAAAATTTCTTATTATAAAAGTAGATAGGAGGGAAAAAGCCATGAAAAAAATATTAATATTACCACTAATATTGTTGTTAACCTTTTCATTGGTCATTGGCGGTTGTAATGTAAGGACAAAACCAGCTCCGAAGCCGGCTCCTCCTGCAAGAATGACCCCCTCACCTAGTACCCCGGCTCCAACGCCTGCTCCAACGCCTGCACCGGCCAAAAAGCCCGCAACACCGGCCCATACCCAGGCTACGAAGCTGGCTCAAGCAGCCGAAAAAGTTGCTGGTGTAAAATCAGCTACTGTTGTTATTACCGGCTCTACAGCTATGGTTGGCCTTGAAACGAATCCCGATATTGAAGCAAAAAATACTGAAAATGTCAAAACAAAAGTAGCCAATCAAATTAAAAAATCCGACACCAGTATTAAAAACGTCAGTGTTACAACCGATCCAAATCTCATTACTCGCTTAAATAAAATAGCTCAAGGTATAAAAGATGGAAAACCAATTTCCAGTTTCACCGACGAATTGGCTGAGATCACTCGTCGCATAACTCCAAAAACAAAGACGAAGTAAATTTTTAAAAGTCCTGTGACTTGACATCACGGGACTTTTTTTGGTCTAGCTTAGCACCCTTTCCAATACCTTGATCGATCTGCAGGACCACCGCCTATAACCAAAAGCAGAGTCAAATTCACCCCCATTGAATTAGACTTGATTTAACCATTGATCTATATTTTGTTTTCCGGTAATAACCTCTCGGAACAAATCTCCTTTTTGCCGTAAACGATCAGGCATGGTTTTAATGGTAAACATATCTGTAGTCACACCTTGTTTAAGTTCGGACCAGGTTAAAGGACACGAAACCGGCGCTCCTTTTTTCGGTCTGGGACTATAAGGGGCTACAATAGTCTTGCCCTTAACGTTTTGCAAATAATCAAGATAAAGTTTTCCCTCCCTTTTATTTATACTTCTCTCTGTGGTAGTTATATCCGGAAAGGTTCTTTCAATTACCAGACAAAATAATTTTGCAAACTCTCTTACCTGTTCGTAAGTATATTTTGGAACTATGGGTATATATACCTGCAGGCCCGTAGAGCCCGATGTCTTTGGAAAACTTACCAGCCCTTCACTATCCAACAACTTTTTTAATGCTAGAGCCACTTTGCGGGCATCTTCAAAATCGGTATTTCCCATTGGATCAAGATCAAAAATAACAAAGTCAGGATTTTCCAAAGAAGATGTTCTTGAAAGCCATGGATGAAACTCCAGACAGGCTTGGTTAGCTGCCCAAATCAAACTTTTTACGTCATTGATGATTATATATTTTGTTACGTTTACTTCATCAGAGGTAATATCCACAGTATCAAGCCACTTTGGAGCATAATTCGGAACATTTTTTTGATAAAAGGCCTTATCGTAAATACCGTTAGGGTAGCGAGTAAAGACCATTGGCCGGTCTTTCAAGTGTGGTAAAATAACCGATGCCACTTCGGTATAATATTTTATGAAATCAGCTTTCGTTATGCCATCATCAGGCCATAGAATTTTAGAGAGGTTTGTAAGTTTTAATTTTTGTTCTTCCAATAAGATTTCAGGCATGTTATCCTCCTACTTCAATATGATTATTTATTAAAGTCCATGAGTTCTGTATTATCATAAAGTTGCCTTTTAATAGCCGGCGGTCAAAGACCGCCCTTACAAAGGAAAATGAAAATGATGCATTTTAACTTTCTACACAGAAATAAAAGTAGAATTTGAATCGATCCGTTTTTTCAGGAGATAATAGTTACCGGGTGATTTTATGCTTGAACCTCATGTCCCCTTTTTTCCCATGGAACCCATTACTTGCCCCAAACCTTTTGATGATGTGAATACCGGTTTTCAAATTAAGTGGGACGGTGTCAGAATCCTTGCTCACATAAAAGATGGCAGGGTTGAATTGTTTAATCGAAAAAAAAATATCCGGACACGACAATATCCCGAGGTAGCTTTTACATTAGCAGAACTTATCAGTCATAATATTATATTGGATGGAGAAATGGTTGCTCTCAAAGGCGGTAAACCCAGTTTTACCCAACTAATCAGACGTGATTTTGCTACGGATACCGACACTATAAGATATCTCAAAAGAAAAATACCCGTAACCTATGTGGTATTTGACATTATTTACAATAATGGAACCGATCTTACAGAATACCCATTTAACTGGCGAGATCAGCTGTTGAAATCACTTATAACCTCAAAAGATCCCATTGTAGTAACAGATACAATCCTTCATCGGGGCACAACGTTGTTTTCCGTAGTAAAAAGCGCTGAACTCGAGGGTATAGTAGCTAAAAAGCTGGACAGTCCCTACCGAATAGCCAAAAAAAACTCGGATTGGTTGAAGATAAAAAATCGCAGAACCCTTGCCGCATTAATAGGTGGATATATTTTTGAGGGCCGTGAAGTTAGATCTTTATTTCTCGGCGTATTTCAAGACAAAGATTTTATATATGTCGGGAGAGCCGGAAGTGGACTTAATCGCCAATCAGCCCTTTTACTCTTTGAAAAATTTCAAAAAATTAAAACCAGCCATTGCCCTTTTATAAACCCCCCTGAGATAGGCAGAAGAGAAGTTGTATATTGGATTAATCCTTCCATTGAAGTTATGATAGAATATATGGATTTTACCGATGAAGGTTACGTCCGCCATCCGGTGATAAAACAAGTGATGTTTTAATCAACTTTCCCCAGCGGCTTTTTTCTTTGTTCTACCTTTAGAGGGTGCTTTTGGTTTCTCTTTCTTCTCTTTTTCGGCTAACTCAAGACTTGCTTTTAAAGCTTCCATCAAGTCTACAACCTTTTCCTCCCGAGGCGCAGGAATGCTTATTTCTTCACCTTCCACTTTGGCCCGTATAATTTCAATCATGGCTTGTCTATAATCATCGGTATATTTATCCGGAACAAAACTTGTAGATAAAGAACTTACAAGCTGGATAGCCATTTTCACCTCATTTTCATGTAATTTTGCTTGGGGTGATATGGGCACTTCCTCAACTTTTCTAACCTCATCGGGGTAAAACATTGTCTCCATTACAAGATGTTTTTCACCATAGGGCCTTATACACGCCAAGCTTTGCTTAGAGCGTATCACTACCTTTGCTATGGCAATTTTACCGCCTTCTTCCATGGCTTTTTTTAGCAGAACATAGGCCTTTTGGCCGGTTTCTTCGGGACCTAAAAAATATGACCGATCATAATAAATGGGGTCAATATTTACCAAATCCACAAAATCAATTATATCCACAGTTCTTGTAGTTTCATCGGGAATACTTTCCAGGTCCTTGTCTTCTATTATTACATACCTGCCTTTTTCAAACTCATATCCTCTGGCAATTTCATCATCCTCAACTTTTCGACCACATGTACTGCACGTTTTTTCGTAGTGTATAGGTGTACCACACTCCCGATGGATTTGTCGAAAACTTATGTTCTTTTTTTCCGTTGCTGCATACATTTTTATAGGAACATTTATCAATCCAAAACTTATAGAACCTCGCCACATGGCACGCATTTCATCACCTCTCATTTTTATAAAAAAACATTATTATTACTTCTTTTATATTATTGGTAAAATGTCCATCAAATTATTATTATAACTATAAAATTTTTGGGAAATATAATACTACCTGTTGACGGCTAGCGAGGTACTTTACACTAATGGTATCGATAGTTAGCCATCAACAGGTTTTATATTATATGAAATTATTAAAAACTTATGATATAATATCTTCCTAAGTATCTATTTAGGAGATGAACAACCTTATGGCTCATCCAATGGATTTCAGACTAGGTATTATAGGTGGAGGTCAACTGGGAAAAATGCTGGCTCAAGAAGCAAAAAAACTCAATTTTCCTGTAACGGTTCTTGACCCTACTCCGGAGTGCCCAGCTTTTTCACTGGTGGATCATCAAATTGTGGCAGGATTTTACGATGAAGATAAAATTCATGAGCTAGTGCTTCATAGTGATATTACCACTTTTGAGATAGAACACATCAACACTCAAATACTAAAAAAACTTTATGCTGATGGGCACAAAATTTCCCCTTCACCAGAGGTTTTAGAGATTATACAGGATAAATCAAGACAAAAACAGATGCTGGATAATTATGGTATACCTACTGCCCGATGGACTATGGTAAAAAGTGACTTAACTAAAGATGTTATAGATTTTGGTCTGCCAGCAGTGCAAAAGGCATGTAAGGGTGGTTATGACGGCCGTGGTGTCTTTGTAATTGAAAGACCTGAAGATGTTGAAAATGGCTTAAAATGTGATTCTTTTCTTGAAGAGCTTGTCCCATTTAAAAAAGAACTGGCTGTAATGATAGCCAGAAGTACAAAGGGAGAAATAAAATGTTATCCTGTTGTTGAAATGACTTTTGATCAAGGGGCAAACATATGTGATAATACAGTAGCTCCAGCTCGCATCGATGACTGCGTCAAAGAGCAGGCTACTGAGTTAGCAATCCAATGTGTCAAAGCTCTAGATGGTGTCGGTGTTTTCGGCATTGAAATGTTTTTAACAAAAGATAATAGGGTTCTGGTAAATGAAATAGCGCCTCGGCCACATAACTCAGGCCATTATACAATCGAAGCCTGTGTTACATCTCAATTTGAACAGCATTTAAGAGCCATAACAGGCCTTCCTCTAGGTTCTACGGAAGTTAAAATACCTGCAGTGATGGTCAACCTCTTAGGTGCTGAAGGTCATCAAGGCAAGCCCTATTTTGAAGGTATTAATGAAATTTTAAACATACCTGGTGTAAGCCTGCACATATATGGAAAAAAAGAAACGAAACCTTTCAGGAAAATGGGACATGTCACTATAGTAGACAAAGATATTGATATTGCTTTGGAAAAGGCCGATATAGTAAAAAGAACCATAAAGGTTATTTCGGAGGGATAAAAAATGGATGGTAAAGCTTTGATAGGTATAATCATGGGAAGTGACTCGGATCTTCCTGTAATGCGAGAAGCAGCTAAGGTATTGGAGGAATTCAACGTTAATTATGAACTAACCATCGTTTCCGCACATAGGACTCCCGAGAGAATGTTTGACTATGCACGATACGCGGAAGCAAAGGGTATTGAGATTATTATAGCCGGTGCTGGAGGAGCTGCTCACCTGCCGGGAATGGTAGCAGCTATCACCCCCTTGCCGGTTATAGGTGTACCTGTTAAGACTTCCAGTTTAAACGGTCTTGATTCACTACTTTCCATAGTTCAAATGCCCGGAGGGGTTCCCGTAGCAACTGTAGCAATAAACAATGCTAAAAATGCCGGCTTGCTATCAGTCCAAATTTTAGGAATAAAATACCCCGCCATTCGAGATAAGATAAAAAAGTATAAGAAAAAAATGGACTCTGATGTTTCGACTAAGGCCGAAAGGCTAGAGTCCATGGGGTATGATAAGTATTAGCTCAGCAAAGTTGACAAGGGGACGGGGTTATTGACACCTAAAGGTGTCAATAACCCCGTCCCCTTGTCAATCTTAGGCTATTTTATCATCGGCGATCTTCCATTTATTGCATCGATCTCCCCAACGTGCAATCACT
>JAQWCA010000078.1 GCA_028706065.1 Tepidanaerobacteraceae bacterium | reverse complement strand
TACCAATAGAACCTTGGAAACGGCATCCAAGGTTCTACTTTTCTATGCATGGTGGACGAAACTTTAGTTAGGAATATAGTAATTTTATTCTATCAATTAAATCATGAAAATATAATGCGGTTTCATGAGAAAAAATATGTCATATTTAATAAAAAGTCAGATTAAATATTCTTAGACTTTTTAAGTCGAATTATTCAATCTGACGTGATGTTCTTAGGTTAGTTTAATATACCGTTGTAATTACATCCCCAAGATCGTTGGCAGCCAGGTAGAAAGCTGCGGAATATAGGTCAGGAGCATTAGTGTAATAATACTTGCTCCAACAAATCGCAGTGTCTGTACCGAAATGTTCTTTAGAGATACTCCAGTAGAATTACAAGCAACGTATAGATCCAGTCCTACGGGAGGAGTGGCCATCCCGATTGCCAGGTTAACCGTTGCTACCACACCAAATACAAGCGGATCGTAACCAATGTGGTTAACAATTGGCATAAGAATCGGTATAAAGATATACATGGCAGAGCCTGAGTCCAAGAAGCAGCCGGCAAACAGCAAAATGATATTCATCAAAAGTAGCAACAAAATTTTATTTGAAGTTAAAGCCAACATCGCGTTGGACATCAATTGCGGGATGTTGTTTGTTGTCAGTACATAAGCAAATACGCTTGCGTTCGCAATAATGAACATGACGACAGCAGTAGAAACAGCAGAGTCAGTAAATATTTTCCATAAGTCTTTTAACTTAATCTGACGGTATATGAATATACCTACAAATAAACCGTAAACAGCGGCAACACCTGCAGACTCAGTAGGAGTAAATATACCTGAGTAAATTCCACCCAAAATAATGACAGGTGTCATGATACCCCAAAATGCGTCCTTAAACGCCGCCCAACGTTCTTTCCCGCTGGCTTCGGGAAGCCTGACCAGCTGACCAGTCTTTTTTTCTTTGCGTTTCAGGGAAATCAGCGCAGTAATGATCAGACTCAGTCCGAAAAGAATACCAGGAATAATGCCAGCAATAAACAATTTACCGATTGACACTTCGGCAATAACACCATAAATGACGAAAATTATGCTGGGTGGTATAATAATACCCACATTGCCGCCATTTGCAATCAATGCAGCAGACCAGTCACGATCGTAGCCCGCATCCAGCATTGCAGGCATCAGAATCGGAGCCAAAGCAGCGACTGTTGCAGGGCCGGAGCCGGATATTGCCGCAAAAAAGCAGCTGACTACAACTGTTACAACAGCAAGTCCTCCAAAAATATGGCCGACCATTACTTTTGCAAAAACCACCAGTCGTCTTGATATGTCTGCTTTTTCCATAATAACACCAGTTAAAATAAAGAACGGGATAGCCATTAGACTAAATTTTGCAGTACCGCTATACATGGTGCTAGAAAATGTTGTCAAATTAAATCCATCATTTATCAACGCAATAACTGATGAAACACCTAAGCAGTATGCAATTGGCATGCCAACTATCACCAATGCAAAAAATACCAAGAACAATAACATTTATGCTCCCTCTTTTCCGTGTAATGACTGTATATGGCAAATCATGTCCTGCACGTACACCTGAATCGTCCGGACGATAATAAACACACCACCAATTGGAATGCTTGCGTTCGCATAGACCAACGGAATTCTTAAAGCGGCAGTTGTAGAATGGTATTTGATTTGGTTTTCACATACTTTAATCCCATAGTAAATCATAGCACCCATAAAAACGATAATAGCTATTGTAATTAACGTATCTGCAATTATCCGAACGACCTTGGGAACATTATCAAGTAACAGCGTAAATCCCAGATGCTGTCTTCGTTTTACTGCTACAGCCGCTCCAAAAAAGCTGATATAAACGAACAAAATTACGCCTAGCTCCTCCGTAAAGGCCCAAGAATTATGAAATAAATATCTGGAAAGCACATTTCCAAAATTTATGAACAACATAACCGCAAATCCTGGGACTAATATGAATTCTTCAATATGGTCATTGAGAAAACCTAGTATCTTTTTCATGATTTTTCCTCCTTTTGTCAAGGCGTAGTGTCAAAAGTACTAATGTACTAGTGACCTAAAATGCTTTATACACCTTGCTTAAGCAGTATTTAAGCCTTTACCCTCTCTCTAATCCTGCCTTCGTTCTTGTTTTTAGATATTTAGGGAGAGTAGTAGTCGTAATTTTGGAGCTTGTAGTAAAGCACTTTATTTAACTTAATGATGGTTCCCAAAACTTTGGTATAATTAGGTAACTCACACCTAAAAATGGAAAGTGAGGGAACCATCTTGAAACTTGTTGTTGGACCTTAAGTGTCGATGCTATGCATATTGCTAAAAAGAGAGTCTCTTGAATATAGCGATTGGTAGTGGAGTAAATATCCAATACAATAATACAACTAAATTAAGGAAAAGTACAAAGTAATTTTTTCCAAATCGAAGGTTTTTGTATATATTTTTTTAGCAACCTTTAAAGAGTGGGTTGACATCTCCTTCTTTTGGAACTATACAAATAATTGATAAAGGCTCTGTATCAGATGTGTTTTTAAAACCATGTGGGATATCACCCGGTACATGCATCCAGCAACTGCTGCTGATAGTATATTCTGTTTCTCCAATAGTAAATGTACCTTCTCCTCCAATGCATAGTGCCCAGTGCATCCAAGGATGTTGATTTATCGGAGCAATTGCACCTGGTTCTAAGATAAAACTGCGCATTACAAATTCATCCCAAAAACGATCTGGACCAAAGACTATTCTTTTGGTTCCACCTTTAATAAAATCCTCGATATCTATGGTCGGTAGTTCTTCAATTTTTCCAACATATTTAACTTGTTTATTTTCCATTTTTACCATTCCCCTTTACTAAATTTTTTTAATTTATCTTTCTAAATAGGCATAATGCATCTGTTTATGCGATATGAAAAGCACCTCCCTCAAAAGCTAAAACTCCTTCATGAATAATTTCTGCAGTTGTTGGATGAGCAAATACTGTTTTTGCTATTTCTTCAGAAGTTAGATTATTCTTTATTGCTACTGTAAGTGTAGCTAGTAAATCAGCAGCATTAAAGCCAATTATACTTGCACCAATGATTTTTTTAGAATCTTTTTCTTTTATAATTTTAATAAATCCATCTTCTTCTCCCATTGCAAGAGCTTTACCATTTGCAGCATAGGGAAATTTACTTATTTCTATATTGATATCTTGCTTTCTAGCATCTTTTTCACTTAAACCTACAGAAGCTATTTCAGGATGAGTGAAAATAGCACTTGGAATAGCAGAATAATCCATTTTATGATTTGTCCCAAGGATGTTTTCAACTGCAACAATACCTTGATGTGAGGCTACATGAGCAAGTTGAATTTTATTTGTTACATCACCTATTGCATAAATATTATCAATGTTTGTTTGCATCTTATCATTGACTTGAATACCTCTAGTTTCATTGCTTATTTCTACTCCTACTTCTTCGAGGTTTAAATCCTTGAAATATGGTTTCCGCCCTACTGACATTAATACTTTATCGACAGCAATGTATTTTGGTGTACCCTTAAAAATAAATTTTACGATTGATTCACTGTCTTCAGTATCGACTATTTCCTTAACTTCCGATGATGTATATAGCTTTATACCTTTTGATTTTGCTTTCCGTGTAATTTCTTTAATTAAGTCATTGTCTAGCATTGGCAGTACAGAATCCATATATTCAATTACAGCTACTTTCACTCCAAATGATGCAAAAGCGAAGGCAAATTCCATACCAATCACTCCGCCGCCGATAATTGCCAGCTTCTTTGGTAAATCTTTTTTATCAAGCATTTCTTTACTTGTAAGCACATTTTTTGAATCTGCACCGGCTATTGGGAGACTTACAGTTTCAGAACCTGTAGCTATTATGATATTTTTAGAATGAATTAAAGTCTTTTTGTTTTTTGTAATTACTTCTATAGTATTCTTATCAATAAATCTACCTTGACCTGAAATAATATTTACATTATTTTTATCCATTAAATATTCAATACCGTTAACAAGTCTTTTTACGATAATATTTTTTCTTTCTATTATTTCAGACATATCAAAGTTGATACCATTAGCATTTAATCCATATTTTGAGGCTTCCTTCATTTCATTATAGACCTCTGCAGATCTAACAATTGCCTTTGTTGGTATGCATCCCCAGTTTAAGCAGGTACCTCCTAAAACATTTTCCTCAACCAACACTACCTTAGCCCCTAATTTTGCGGCTTTTATTGCCGCAATATACCCTGCAGGGCCTCCACCAATAATGGTAATATCACTTTCCAATATTGCAACATCAGCATTAGTATGCTCACTGTTTGCTACTGCTTCCTGATTGTCGGATTTTATTTTAAAAAGTACATCTTGTACATTTACTTCCATTCCTTCACTTACTAAAATTTCTTCGATTTTCCCTGAACATTCTGCGGTAACTATACTAACTTCTTTTTTAGCTTCTAATGCTGCTAATTCATCATCTGGTTTTACAACATCGCCAACTTTAACATTTACATTAAATATAGTTCCTTGTTTGGGGCTCACAACCTCATATAACATAAAAACCTCCTGCCTGATAATAATTATTACAATTATTTATCGACTAATATATTGTAATATGAACAATTGGTATATTAGATATATTTGGAATATATTGCCTCTTTTTCTATTTTACAATTGTAATTTTAGGTTTATCTAATTTAACTCCGTTTTTGATTGAATCAGCTACAGGACATCTTTTTTCAACTAATTCGATCAGTTCATTTATTTTTTCTTCTGGAGCATCGCTTTTAATATGCATATGATATCTTATATTTTGATATCCACTTCTTGCATTGCCATACCCCATAAACCCATATGAATCCAGGTCTCCTTCTATTTCCATCCAAATCTCTTCAATATTAATTTTAAGTTGTTCTGCAAAAATAGAAACCGCCATCGTTTGGCATGCTCCCAAACTGCATAGTAGTAATTCAACAGGATTCATGCCTTTGTTTGTTCCGCCTTTTTCCACTGGTTCATCTACAATTATTTTAAAACCCCTAGCTTCTGTTTCTACAGATAATTCTCCGATTTTCTTTGCTGTCGCCGAATATGTTTTAATAAGCGCCATTGCTCATACTCCTTCAATAATTAATTTTCATGATTTGTGTGACACTACCTGTCAAAACCCTTTTCTAAGATGCGGTATTGTCCAAAAGACAATACCGCATTATTTAATCGTGCAATATAAAATAATTAGGATTATCTTTTATACCCAAACGCTTCCATCACATCTGCACCAATTTTATCATACCATTTGTCATAAACCGGTTTCACAGCTTCTTTAAACGCTTCCGTTTCTTCTGCCGTTAAAGTCGTGATCTTCATAGTTTTAGAGAACTCTTCCAAGATCGACTCCTCAGCAGCGCGATTCGTCTGGCGCTGAAATTCCATAGCTTGCTTTGCGCAATCGTATATAAGTTCTTTATCCTCGTCGCTCAGGCTGTCCATTAATTTAGGGCTGGCAACAAAGGCAACCGCATCGTAAACACCGTTCCATAAGGTAATATGTTTCTGAACTTCATTTATCTTCCATGAACGGATAGTATCGACTGCATTTTCCTGACCGTCTACAACGTCCTGCTGCAAAGACGTGAACACCTCGCTCATGTTTAATGACGTTGGATTTGCGCCCAATGCACCATATAGGTCGAAAAACATAGGACATGTCGAGAGAATTCTGAATTTCAATCCCTCCATATCCGCAGGAGTACGCACTTCGCGTTTATTATTCGTAATCTGACGGAATCCGGCCTCACCGTAGTCAAGCGATATCATGCCATTTTCCTTCATGATGTTGTCTAATACCTTATGACCTTCGCCATTGAAAAGTAATTTGTCAGCATCTTCATATGAAGAAAACAAAAATGGCATGTTCGCTACCGCCAGTCGGTCATCCAAGAAGGACAATACCGTCATACCGAGCAAAGCTGTCTCAATATCTCCGTTTTGTACCATTTCTACAGCAGTCTGCTGATTTCCAGAAGCTAACTGATTGCTTGGATAAACCGTTACTTCAAAACGTCCGTTTGAAGCCTCGGAAAGCAACTCTTTAAACTTTAAAGCGCCCTCCTGCACCGAGCTTTGCTCCCCCCAGCTAGTAGATAACTTGATTTTAATTATTTCACCCGACTCCGAGGATGGTTGCTGAGAACTGTTAGAGGAAGAACCGCCACAAGCACTTAAACCAAGGGACATACAAATGACTAGTAATACAGCAAAATATTTCTGCATCTTTTGCATTTTCCTTCCACCTTTCACTATTTTTCGTACGAGAAAACGCTAACAAGGCATCTCTCGTCGATCCTAATTCGATTATATCAATTGCTAATATTGACATTCAATTCATTTTAGCTTATAATTTATTCCATAATGTAATAAATAAGGTCTAACCATTTGTTAATATCACGCTCAGAATCAAGGAGGTAAAAATGAACATAGATTATCTCTGTGAATTCGTGACATTGGCAGAAACAAATAATTTTCAAGAGGCAGCAGATAAACTTTTTATTTCCCAATCATCGCTTTCAAAGCACATAAAAGCCATGGAAAAAAAACTAGAGGTCCCGCTTTTTGACCGAACGACGCGCAGCGTAAAATTAAGTAATTATGGGCGGCTTTTTCTTCCTTATGCTCATAAAATTGTACAACTCCAAAGAGAATACACGAACGTCATCAACCGTAGAATCAAAAAAAGCAAAGATAGTATAACCATTGCATCAACGTCTCAAATGTTTCAGTACAGCATCGTCGAAATCCTTGCGCAATACAAGCAACAATACTTTTCCGCTGTGGTTGATACGGTAATTCAACCGCATAAAAACTTAAAAAACCTTCTTCGTCAGCATAAAGCAGACTTTATATTTACTGGTGAGCCTCCCAATGAAGCTTGTGAAAGTGATTTTGAACGAATTTTGTTTCATTCCGAGCCATTGGTCGCTTTACTTCCTAAGAACCACCCACTTTCCGTTTCTGATACCATTTGTATTGATAATTTTCGCGATGTACAGCTTATCATACAAGACGAAAGTTCGATTGAGTATGAAGTATTTATTAGTTTGTGCGAAAGTTACGGTTTTGAGCCAAATATCTTAACAATACCTATCGGGAATGCACTTGTTGATTTTGTGAAGAAAGGCATTGGTATAGCTATCATGTTGGAAATCCCTGCTAAGAATGTATTCCATCCCGACGTTTCTCTCAAAGTGATCGAACCCAGAACAGTAATTGATGTAAATTTGTTATATTTAAAGAGCACAAAGTTGTCCCCAGCAGCAAAGGTCTTTTTACAATGTGTTAAATCCTTTGAGCATAAGTGACTGCCTAAGCGGACCTAAAATGTTATAATATTAAATGGAATTTAAGTGCATCTCATACTACCGCTGCACTTAAATATAGAAAAGTAAACTCCCTTTTAGTTGAGTAATTTAATAGTGCAATCGGAAGTTTCGCGTATAAAATAATGCTCAACTATCGAATAGAACTTCGACAGTTGAGCATTAAAGTCTTGATTGTTTAATAGACTCAGTGGTACAAATTACTGGCCCCATATAGCATAATAAGACTGACACCGTAAATTGTCATTGTTAAAAATAACCACCCCTAAATATTTGTGCAGCAGCATGGAAAGCAACATCGGGGCTTAAGTATTAATTTTTAGTTTAAAAACTTATCCAGATCTAGTTCCAAATTTACAGCAATAGTATTTGCAATAAGTTAAGTGTTGGACACCTATTATTCTTCTGCTAAAATATTTTTAAACTGTTCAACAATATCATTGCCCGAATTTTTCTCGGGTGGAACCGGAATTTCACAATCCTGATTATCTTCATCTTCTTTATCGAATCCGTATTGTTCCCATACTGCATATAAAGTCCTATAATCGCCCTTGATAAGTTGGTGGCGCACTTGAACTAACAGATTCAGCAATTCATCATCTGTAGCAAATTCTATATCTTCATCATCTTCGTCGTCATAATAATCTTCATAATCATACGGGTCAATGATGCTGCTCATATCGACTCTGCAATGTATTGTTACTATAACTCTGCTGTCTTTGTTATCTATGTAAACTCCCAACTCATCGTATCCGGCAAACTCATATTTATACAAATCTTCTATCTGTTCTTGTGTAGTGTTAAACGCTAGCGAAAAAGTCCACCAGTCATAGTCCTC